>JAUIKX010000161.1 GCA_030430515.1 Gammaproteobacteria bacterium
AAAGGCGAGCGTCGATTTTCTGCAGTCGTCCTCGCCGCTCACACATGATCAGGAAGGGGTCAGCTTTCGCTTTTCGGAAAGGCGGTGGCCTGGAATCCATATTACGGAGCCTGTGCCGGACTGGCAGGGGTATGACGCGTTACACGTAGAACTAATTGTCGACGAAGGACCTGAGTTGCTGCTTTACGTCAGCGTCAGGCAAGCGGAGGAAGGTGGCGCCACCGGTTTTGCTCAGTATCAGTTGAAAGCTGGAAAGCACGAATTGCAGGTGCCTCTGTCGAAGCTTCTGACCAGAGGCAGCGCCCCCGTTGACGATGTCTTCATCTACAGCAGGGGGCACTTTGCCGGACGCGAAATCACGCTGAAACGCGTGTATCTCGCTCGTTAACCCCTGTCAGGGGATGCGGATCTTCTGACCGGGGTAGATCTTGTCCGGGTCGAGAATGACTTCGCGATTGGCTTCGAATATCTCGGTGTACCTGGCACCGTTGCCGTAGGCTTCCGCTGCGATCTTCCACAGCGTGTCGCCTTTCTGAATGGTGTAGAAGCGGCTTTCAGTCTGTGGTGCGCTGGGTGCGGCTTCAGGTGTTTCGGGCGCTGCTTCAGCCTCGGCCGTAGCTGCTGCGGGCGCTTGCTTGGGCAGATCGACTTCGAGCATATCCGCAACGACCTTCTCGACGCCTTTGACGTTGCCTGCCATGAGAATGCACTTCTCCCGAGCCTCAACACTCTCGGCGTACCCTTTCAGAGTGACGCAGCCGTCATCGTACTCCACGTTGATCGGGTTGACGCCGGGGTTGTTGGCGCGGATATGATCGTAGATCTTCATCGCGGCTTCGGCGTCGCTTGTGAAGAGGTTGCTGCCAATGTCCTTAGCGAAATCGAGCAGTGATCCGAACATAGTCTTTTCCCTGTTTTTTGTTTGAGGGTTATTTGCGTGAGGCCGCAGCTCAGCGGCCGAGGAACTTTCCAGCCATGCCGATCAGATCGTCCATCGCTGAGCCGTCGCCGTCAGCGTCGAGAAACGAGCCGAGCATGTCGGTAATTCCGCTTCCGCCCCCCTGAGCCTGACCGGTCTGCTTGCTGAGCCCACCCATCGCGAGCCCGGCCACCAGCGGTAGTATCTGCTTGATGATGCCGCTGTCTACACCTGTATTGTTCGCGGCGCGGCCGGCGAGTTCGCGGCTGACGTCTTTGCTGCCCAGGATGTGGCCAAGAATGTTGTTGCCATCCTGGGTCGCTTCCTGGGTTCCGAGCGCTTCGGGCTGATCCATGTAACGGCTGTGGTTGCCGTTCTGCAGCGCGCCGATGAGAGCGTCCAGGCCGCCTTGCGAGCGCGCATTCTCCTGCAACCCTTTGCCGAGGGTCGGGGCCAGTTGGCCGATGATGTCCTTGACCTGGCTCTCGCCCAGCCCGAACTGATTGGCGATCTGCGAAACTGCGCCGCCGCCTTGCGCTCCGAGGATGCTTTCCAGAAGATTGTTCATGGTTGCCTGCCGTAATGTGGAATAGGATGCGCTAAAGACTGCGCCAAAACCGGAGATCGGGCAAATCGTCGTGTGGTCATGCGTGTAAAAAACTTGTGATGGAGGCCTGCATGGATAACGCAGCTTTTCGGGCGGAAGTACGGGAATTTCTCGAAAGTCATCTCACCGATGACCTGCGCGATGCAGCGCAATTGGGCTTCGGGGTCGATCGCTCGGCCTGTTCGAGCTGGCACAGGACCCTGTTCGAAAAAGGTTGGATTGCGCCCGAATGGCCGGTGGAGCATGGCGGCACAGGCTGGACGCTGACCCAGCGGCACATTTTCGACACCGAGTTGGCTCTAGCCGGCGCGCCTATGCTCATGCCGTTCGGACTACAGATGGTGGGCCCGGTGATCTATACGTTCGGCACCGTTGAGCAGAAGGCGCAGCACCTTCCCGGCATACTCGACGGCAGCACCTGGTGGTGCCAGGGCTACTCGGAGCCGGGAAGTGGTTCGGACCTGGCCTCATTGAAAACTGCCGCCGTGCGCGATGGTGATGATTATGTGGTGAACGGTCAGAAAATCTGGACCACCAACGCCCACAAGGCGGACTGGATCTTCTGTCTCGTGCGCACCGAGTTCGATGGCAAGCCTCAGCGCGGCATCAGCTTTCTGCTCATCGACATGTCGACGCCGGGGATCGAGGTCAGACCGATCATCTCCATCGACGGGCTGCATCATCTGAACGAAGTGTATTTCACCGATGTCCGGGTGCCGGCAGCCAATCGCATCGGTGAGGAGAACCAGGGTTGGACCTACGCCAAATTCCTGCTCGGTCACGAGCGCACGAGCATTGCCGGCGTTGCGGCCTCCCAGCGCAATCTTCGTGCGCTGGAGTCCGTTGCACGTGAGCTGCCGGTGCTGGGCGGTTCGTTTCGGGAGCGGCTTGCGGACACCGCGGTGAAGCTCGACGCGGTGGAAGCACTCGAAAGCCGCGTGCTGGCAGAAGCGGCCCGCGGTGGCAGCCCCGGAGATGAGGCATCGCTGCTCAAGATTCTCGGTACCGAAGTGATGCAGGCGATTGAAGCGCTGCGGGTGGAAGCCTCCGGCTACTACGCGATGCCGTTTGAGCGGGAGATGATCGCTGCCGAAGTGCCGGCTGACCCTCCCGGGCCGGACTTTGCACTGAGGGCGGTGAGCGACTACAACTTCGGCAGGGCGCACACGATTTATGGTGGCTCGAACGAGATTCAGCGAAACGTCATTGCCAAGGCGGTGTTAGGGCTCTGAGCTCAGACCGCTGAGTGCATCGCTCAGTTCCTCCAGGCGTTTTGCGGGCAGCGAAGCGAAGGCGGCATCGATCCAGTTCCGGTTGTCGTCGGCCATGCGGCTGAACAGCTCGAGGCCTTTCGCTGTGGCGTGCACATTGAAGCTGCGCCGGTCGCTGGTGGAGAGCCGTCGTTCCAGCAGGCCGTCCTTCTCCATGCGATCGAGCAGCCGGGTGATGTTGTTGGTTGGGGTCAGCAGGCTCGCTGACAGCTCACCCACGGTGAGCTGGTTGTTTTCGACCCGATCGAGTTGCGACAGCACATCGAATCGCGCCAGGCTCTGACCGTGCTGTCGCCTCAACCGTGTGTCCACGTCTTTCTGCAGGCCGTTGGCCAGGCGCACGATCTGGATCCAGAGCCGCAGTGCGTTCGCTTTCTCTTTGCGTCGCTTGTTCGGTGTCATGGCCCATGATGGCGCGATGAGAATTGGTTGTCACTTATATAATTGACATGTCAAATATATACAGATAATTTAATCGAGCATCTGCTGACACCGCGGGAGGTCGCGCGTGAAGATTCTCTGTCTTGGAGGCGGTCCCGCCTCGCTGTATTTCTCCATCCTCATGAAAAAGGCGAATCCGGAGCACGAGATCACGGTGATCGAGCGCGGCGGTCGCGATTCCACCTGGGGGTTTGGCGTGGTGTTTTCCGACGACACGCTGCGGGGGTTCATGGATGCAGACGCCGCGAGCTACAAGCGCATCGTCGAGCAGTTCGTGTATTGGGGCGGCATCGATACACAGATTCACGGCCGCACGGTGCACTCTGGTGGCCATGGTTTCTGCGGCATGTCGCGCCTCAAACTGCTCAATATTTTTCATGACCGATGCGATCAGCTCGGCGTCGATCTTCGCTTCAATACCGACATCAAAGATGTAGATGCCCTGCAGACCGGCGACTATGACCTGGTCGTTGCAGGCGATGGGCTATCTTCGATCCTGCGCGAGCGTCATGCGGAGTCCTTCGGCACCACTATGGACTGGCGGGCCAACAAATTCTGCTGGCTCGCGACGACCCGGCCCCTGAAAAACTTCACCTTCACTTTTCGCCGGAACGAACATGGTTGGTGGTGGGCCCACGCCTATGGCTATGAGCCCGGCATGTCGACGTGGATTGTCGAATGCAGCGAGGCCACCTGGCGCAAGGCCGGTCTGGAGGATGCGTCGGAAGAAGAAACCAAGCGTTACTGCGAAGCGGTATTTGCGGAAGATCTCGATGGTCATCCGCTCATCTGTAACCGTTCCATCTGGCGTACTTTTCCGGTGGTGCGTAATGAGCGTCTCTACCACGACAACATCGTGCTGATGGGCGACGCGGTTCGTTCCGCCCATTTCTCCATCGGCTCGGGCACGAAGCTCGCCATGGAAGACGCGATCAGCTTGGCCACATGCTTCCAGGAGTCTGGCGATGACGTATCGGCGGCGCTCGCGCTTTATCAGGAGCGCCGCAAGGAGGAAGCCGATCGCCTGCAGCGCACCGCGGTGGTGAGCTTGAGCTGGTTCGAGCACATCGATCGATACGCAAGCACGCAAAGCCCCGAGCAGTTCGCGTTCAACATGCTGTGTCGATCCAAGCGCGTGACCTACGACAATCTGCGGCTTCGGGATGAGGCCTACATCGCCGGCGTCGATCAATGGTTTGCCGATGCGGTTCGAGCGGATACCGGTTATGCGGATATCCAGCCGACAGCGCCAGCCTTTCAGCCTTACCGGTTGGGTGAGATGCGTTTGGAAAATCGCTTTCAGCTGTCGGCGATGTGCCAGTACAGCGCGCAGGAGGGGGGGGTTCAGGACTGGCATCTGGTGCACTACGGGGCGCGTGCGGTGGGTGGTGCTGGTCTTCTGAACACCGAAATGATTTGTGTGAGCGCTGAAGGTCGGATCACTCCCGGGTGCGCCGGGCTCTGGAATGATGAACAGGTGCAGGCCTGGCAGCGCATTGTCGATTTCGTGCATGCCAACAGTGAGGCGAAAATCTGCGCCCAGATCGGCCATGCGGGCCGCAAGGGTGCGACCTGCCTGCCCTGGGCTGGGGGCATCGATCAGCCGCTGGCTGAAAGTGCCTGGCAGACCCTCGCTCCGTCGCCGATCCCCTACCTGCCACACAGCCCTTTGCCTGTAGAGGCAACGGATACGGATCTCGCCCGGGTCACAGATGCGTTCGTGACGGCTGCCGCCAACGCGCATCGAGCGGGCTTCGATATGATCGAGCTGCATATGGCCCACGGCTATCTTCTGAGCAGCTTCATCAGCCCGGTCACCAACGTTCGTCAGGATCAGTATGGCGGCGATATTGAGGCCCGCTTGCGGTTTCCGCTCGAGGTGCTCGATGCGGTGCGCTCGGTCTGGCCGCCAGACAAACCGATTTCCGTTCGTATCTCGGCAACGGATTGGGTCGATGATGGTCTGAGCGAGGCCGATATGCTCGGTGTGGCGCGCCAGCTCAAAGCACATGGCGTGGATCTCATCAACGTATCAACAGGGCAGGTGACACGCGACGAGCAACCCATCTACGGACGCATGTTCCAGGCACCGTTTGCTGATCAGATCCGCAATGAAGTCGGCATTCCTACAGTTGTCGCGGGCAACATCACTTCAGCCGACCAGGCCAACACGCTTGTGGCCGCTGGTCGCACCGATCTGGTGGCGCTGGGTCGGCCCCTGATGAACGATCCGCATCTCGTGCTCAGTGCGGCTGCCCATTACGAGCACACGGCCCAGGTATGGCCCGCGCCTTATCAGTCCGGTAAGTTTGCAGCAGAAGCGAAAGCCGCAGCCGATCGCGAAGAGATGCACGCTCTGCGCGTGAACGCCCGGCCGCCCAACCCGAGCGACGCGCTGGCCATTGCCATGGCGCGTGGTGAAGTCTTAACAGGGCAGGAATAGAAATGCACTACAGCAACGAACAGATCGCTGAACTCGTGCAGCCCACCCGGCTGCACAAGAACGTATATATCGATCCTGATGTTTTCGATCTGGAAATGCAGCGTATCTGGGGCAATGCCTGGATCTACATCGGTCACGACAGTCAGGTAGCCAATGCGGGCGACTACATCACGCTCAACTACGGCAAGATGCCGGTGGTGATGGTGCGAGATCGGAACGAGCAGGTGCACGTGCTGCACAATCGTTGCGGTCACAAGGGCGCGAAAGTCGTGGATCAGCCCTGCGGAAGGGTCGGCGCGTTTCGCTGCTGCTATCACGGCTGGACTTTCAAGCTCGACGGCACGCTTGCGGGCGTGCCGCATCTGTCCGGTTACGAAGGCACAGGCTTTGATAAGTCAGACCCGCAGTACAGCATGCAGAAGATCACGAGCGCCAGCCACCGGGGTTTCGTTTTCGCGACGCTGAATCCGAATCCGCCCGATCTGCGTACCTGGATGGGTGGCGCAGCGGATGTCATGGACAATCTCTGTGATCGCGCGCCCGAAGGCGAGATCGAAGCGGCAGGCGGCGTGCTGCGCTACGAGCACGAATGCAACTGGAAGCTCTTTCTCGAAAATCTGAATGACACCATGCACCCGATGATCGTGCATCAGTCTGTGGTTGATTCGGCGGTCGACTACATAAAGACGCTTCCGGAAGATTCTCCGCGACGTGATGAAGCTGAGATCATCCCGCCGTTCGGCGCCTCTTACGAGGTTTTCGAGGCCACCGGCATTACGGGTTTCAAGTACGGCCATCACTACGACGGCGGCAAGACCAGTATCCACTCCAACTACAGCGTCGATCCCGACTATGAAAAGGCGATGATCGATGCCTACGGGCCGGAGCGCACAAGGGAAATCCTCACCTTCAACACCCACAACACGCTGTACTATCCGTCGCTCACCATCAAGTCGGCGATTCAGAATATTCGCGTGGTGCGGCCTGTTGCAGTGGACAGAACGATCATCGAAACCTGGTCTTTCCGGCTGAAGGGAGCGCCCGAGTCCATGCTGCGGCGCACGCTGCTCTATTCACGCCTTATCAACGCCAACGGCTCGATGGTCGGGCCGGATGACCTGACGGCCTATTTCCGCGTTCAGCAGGGCCTGCAATCCAGCGGCAGTGACTGGGTGGAAATGCATCGAAATTTTGGCCGCGATGAAGATCTGGGCGACCGGCTCAAAAACACCGGCACCAGCGATCTCGACATGCGCACGCAGTACGCGGCGTGGAAGCACTACATGATGGAGGTGGCATGAGCGGCTCTATGGATATCGCCGAGATCGAGCGGCTGCTCTACGACGAAGCCGATTGCCTCGATCGGGCAGACCTCGACGCATGGATTGAGCTCTACACCGATGACGGCACCTACTGGATGCCGGTCATGCCGGACCAGGAAAGCCCCGTCGATCACATTTCTCTTTTCTATGACGACCGGGTACTCATGGAGGTGCGGCGTCGCAATATGAATCACCCCCGTTCGCCGTCGAAGGAATACCCGATCCGCTGCTCGCACATCATTGCCAACGTGCGCGTAACCGAAGAAGCGGCTGATGCCTGCACGGTCACATCAAACTTTCACTGTCTGATGTTCTACAACGATAAGCAGACGATGTTTGGCGGGCGCTACACCCATGAACTCGTGCGTCAGCAAGACCGTCTAATGATCCGCCACAAGCGGGTAGATCTGATCAACTGCGATGCGGCACTGAACAGCCTGATTATTTATCTGTAGCGGTATTGTGCGGCTTGAGACTTACGCCGCAAATGGGGCGCTTCTGATTGACATTGTTCCGCAATCCTCCCATATTGGGAGGTAATGCGAATCATTGCAATTGGAACATTGAAAGCGTTCTGGACGGCGCATCCTGATAGCAAAGAGCAGCTATTGGCTTGGTGCAATCTTGTGAAGTCTGTTACATGGCGCTCGCCAAATGATGTGAAACGTCAGCTTCGATCAGCGAGCATCATTGGTGGTAATCGGGTTGTGTTCAATATAGCCGGTAACAAATATCGTCTGATTGTGAAG
>JAUIKX010000162.1 GCA_030430515.1 Gammaproteobacteria bacterium
CGCGGTGACCCAGTCGTAGGTCTCCGGGCCGCTGAGCGCATTGACCAGGATCCGGTCGGGGCGCATGCGCAAGGCCGAGCGGATCAGGTAGCGCATCCCGAAGCGGTGCTCGCCGCCCGTGCCGGCCTCGAGGGAGACGACGGTGTCCTGGGGGAGCCTGAGCCCGCCGTCGTCCTCTACGGTGACGATCCGGGTGCCGTTGGGGATGAGCGCGCCGAGGGCGTTGAGCATCTCTGCGCGGCCGCTGTGGAGCCCGCCGCGGGCGTCGGTTACGCGGTAGTCATCAATACGGATAACCCTGCTGCGCTCAGGCGTCTGGAAGGGATGCTGGAACGCCATCTTGCACCGGCCTTGCCCCCGTTGCCGGACGGCAAGCTCAGCAGACCGCCGAAATTCAGCGGTGTGCTGTATCCGGCTGTCGCCCGCTTCGATGTGACGGGCTGGCGCATGGGCGATCACACCCGGCGCGAATTGAGCTGGCAGGACAGCCGCCTGACCTTCGCCGGCCGGGAACTGTTTGCGACCAGGCAACCTGGTCTGTACCGGCGGAACGGGGACCCCGTGGCGACAGTTGCGTTGCTTTTCGAGGATGGCAAGGCGGTCCTTGTGGGCGAGATGGGCGCCTACAGAGGTATGGCTTCTAACCCGCGGCGCTGATCGAGAAGTTAAGTTCCGCTGCTCGTTTGTAAGCGGGTCTGCTGCGCATCGTCGTGCTGTATGCAGCCAGCGTTGGTGTCAGCCCTATTTCGTATGCATCCGCCCAGGCCAGACACACCGTCAGCAGAAGATCTGCTCCAGTGAAGCCATCACCCACCAGATACTGCCGGTCTTCAAGATGCTGACTCGCCACATTGACCTGCTTCAGGAAACCCTCAATAGCTGCATCGATTGCTGCCGGCGCCTCACCGTACAGATGTGACAGGTCGCGGTGCTTGCGGATGATATACAGCGTGTGCGCATCGAGCTCCATCTGCACGAACGACAGCCACTGGTTATACAGCGCTCTTTCTCTTGTGCGCGGTGCGGGGACCAGTGTGGTGGCATAAGTATCGGCAATGTAAGTCACGATGGCAGCACTTTCGGTGAGCACGAGGTCGCCGTCGATCAGTACGGGGATCTTCTCTTTCGGGTTGAGTATTCGGAATGCTTCGGTTTGTGTTTCGCCGGTTCGCGAGCCGATGAGCTTTGCTTCGTACTCGAGCCCTGCTTCGTGCAGGGCCCAGTGAGCCCGGAGCGTGCGTGTGGTGCCGCCACCCCAGAGGGTCAGCATGTTTACAGCTCGCTTAAAGCTGAGGGCGTTCTACTTCGGTTGCCTCGTAAAAGGAGGCTTCCACCGCTTTCGGTGGGTTGGCCTGCATGGCTTTCTGGAATTCAGCCATGTGCGGCATGGCAAAGTGCGCTTTCAGGGCGTCCATGCTTTCCCACTTTTCGGTGATGCGCATTTTCGAGCTATCGCCCAGCTCCACGCTGAACGTGTAGTCGTGGCAGCCGGGCTCGGCGCGGCTGGCGGCTTCCATGACCAGAATGGCCTCTTTCAGCGCGGCGATGGTTTCTTCTGTGGCTTCGATCTTTGCGTTTACGACGATCATTGTTGTCATCCCTCCTGTTCTTCCCAGAGTGTCTGCTGTGCGGCTTCGACACGGCCGCCGAAATGGTTCATCGCGTACTCTACGCGATCTGCGACGTCGACGGGGACATCTTCCAGGGCTTCGATGGCTCGCAGTCGCGGCAGCAAACCGGCGCCGTTGGCAATCTGCACGGAAAGGCCCGGCCGGGCGTTGAGCTCCAGAATCAGTGGGCCGCGCTCCTGATCGATGACGATGTCGCAGCCGAGGTAACCGAGCCGGGTGACCTCGAAACAGCGGGCGGCCAGCGTGAGCAGCTGCAGCCAGTTGCCGATGTGCAGGTTGGTAAAATCCGCGCCGGTATCGGGGTGGTGGGTCACCGGCAGGTCGTGCTGAACCGCCGAGATGGCCTGTCCGGTGGCCAGGTCGAGGCCGACACCGACAGCGCCCTGGTGGAGATTGGCTTTGCCATCTGACGCGCGGGTTGCCAGACGCAGCATGCCCATCACCGGATAGCCCTGGAACACGATGATGCGTATGTCAGGAACGCCTTCGTGGCTGTACTCGGTGAACAGATCTTCGACCCTGACAAGCGTCTCGACGAAAGCTTGATCTGGCCTGCCGCCCAGAGAATGCAAACCGCTCAAGGTGTTGGAGAGATGTCGTTTCAGCTCGTCGAGAGAAATGCTGGCGCCGCTGCTCTTGACGAAACGATCGCCGTCACGCGCAACGATTACGAGAATGCCTTTGCCGCCGGAGCCGTGCGCCGGCTTGATAACGAACTGGTCGAGGTTGTGCAGGATGTCGGTGATCTCTTCGATTTCGTGCTGCACGCTCACCACGGCAATGAGCTTGGGTGCGGCGATCTGCGCGCGCTCGACCACCCGCTTGGTCAACAGTTTGTTGTCCACCAAGGGAAAGCGGCTGCGATCGTTGTACTTTGCGATGTAGCCGATATTGCGCTGGTTCATGCCCAGCACCCCGTTTCTACGCAGGAAGCGGGGTGATATCCAGTCCTTCAGCCAACTGTTCACTGAGGATTTTTCGGTTGGAACGCAGCGAAGCGATGCAGTTCGAGCAAACGATAACCGGTGTAGCGGCCGAGCAGCAGAACCAGTGCCAACACCACCAGGTGCAATTCTGGAAAGTTGAACGCCAGGTGTTCAACGATCGACAGCGTCATGCCGAGGTAGGCGATGACGGCCACGAACAGACTGCCACCGCCCTGTTTCAGCACTTCTTGTGGCCCTTCTTCTTCCCAGGTAATCGACAGGCGCTCGATGGTCCAGGCCAGAATGATCATCGGGAAAAACGAGATGGTCAGACCGCCGATCAGGCCCATGCGGGACGACACGACGCTGAACAGAGTGATGATGCCGATGACGATCATCACAAGGGCCGCGATCCGCGCGACCAGCAGCAGATTCAGCTCCGACAGATAGCTGCGAATGATCAGGCCGATGGCAACGACGATCAGGAAGCTGAGCAGCCCGGGTAGGAGTTCCGTCTGCAGAAATGCGAGCGCGATGAGCACCGGCATGAACGTGCCGGATGTTTTCAGACCGATGACCACACGCATGAACACGACTACCAGCGCGCCGATGGGCAGCAGCATGATCAGTTTGAACATGCCCTGTTCGGCGATTGGCAGGCTGTACAGGGAGATGTCGAAGTCACCAAAGCGTTCTTTCGCAACACTCAGGCTCGGCCGTACGCTGGAAAGCATCGAGAAGGTGACACGACTGGCCGAACCGCCCACGACTTCGAGCAGTGCGGGTGCGTCGGTCACCCACAGCAGTTTGTTGCGCGTGTTGTTGACCAGGCCGGTTTCGGGGTCGACCAGATGCCAGGTGTCGTCCTGCCAGATCTGCACGTAAGAGGTGAGCGCCTGACGTCTGCGGCCATCTTCCAGCTGCAGCACTTCCACGGTTCTGGCGGGTACCTGAGCGCTCAGCATAAGGTCTGTGAGCAGCTCGGCGCGGGAGCGGGTGTCCAGCAGCATGCTGATGTTCTGGTCCGGTGGCTGGGTCTGCATGCGCTGCACGATCTGCTGTGCGGTGCTTCGCCCATCTGCTGAAGTCGGCAGGATGCCGCTGAGCACTTCCTGAGCAGCGGTTCTGTAAGGTTCCTGCCATGAAGGGGCTGGCAGCAGGCCGGGTGAGGTATCGCGGGTCTGCTCGAAACTGTCGGCCAGCAGTTCAACCTTATAGAACAGCGTCTGTGCGCCGGACGCGGCCCGTTTCGTCCAATGAGCGCGCTCCTGGCGTCGGCTCTTGTCGATATCGAAGCCGAAGCCCGAGGATGCATAGTTGCTGTCGACGACGCTGAAACCGCTCTGCAGTGGCGGCAGCGCCAGAAACACCTGGGTTTCCCGGCCGCTCGCATTGAACTGAATGCGCGCTTCCACCTGCCATACCCGCTGCTCCGCGCTGGGCAGAAGCGGTATGCCATAGGTCTGATGCCGGTACATCGCCGTCGTCAGACCGGCTGCCACCAGCACACCTATCAATAGCAGGTAAGGCCAACGTTGGTGCATTACGGCGAGTATTTCGGTTGAACAAAGCGGCGGCCGACATCCACGACGGCAATATCCTGCAGAAAATTCCTGCCCAGAATCAGCGCATTGTCGAGGTGTGATCGGTCCGCGAGGGTGAATTCGACGGTTTCATCGATCTGCGCCAGCCTGACGCGCAGCGCCACCACCGGCCGGCGGGTACCCTCCGGGTCTGCCTGCTGTACGACCCGAACAGAGCGAACGACTTCAGCCTCGAACTTTGTCGCCTGCTTCTCTCCGGGCACGTCGAATCGCACCCAGTCTTCGCCGTCACGTTCGAACTCGACGATATTTTCAGCGTGTAGTGAGCTCGACGTGGCGCCCGTATCGATTCGGGCGATCAGGTGCACGCCGGGTGGTGCCAGCCAGACGCTTTCAAGCTCTCCCAGCATCGCTTTTTCGCCACTGACCTCAATGCGTTGCGGCGTGTTGTCACATTCCTGAGTGATCGTGGTTTGCGGAACGCACTGATTGGTATCGGCAATCCGTCCAGGCAGACGTTCGATGGCTGTGTTCACTTCGGCCATGCGCCTTGAGAGGTCATTGCGCGTGGTTCGCTGGGTGATGTCCACAGCCTGAACGTGCTGTCGGGTCTGCGCCATTTCCGTTTGAAGTTCAGCAATCCGCTGATTCAGGGCTTCTATGCGTCCGGCCACAGGCTCGCCCTGCGGTTCCAGAGCTGCGCAAGCGCTCAGTGAGGTGGCGACTAAAAGTACGAAAACGTGACGTGGCATAAGGAGACCCCGGGTAGGGGTGGCAAGTCTACTGCTCGCTAGGATTGGTGAATACTGTATTAATATACAGTATATTTTGCCGTGTCCAGCTCAATACTGCGTCTTGGCGGTTTGTAACAGTGCCTGCTGGCGGTTTGTAACAGCGAAAGAAATTGCGAAACGACGGGCCCACGAATTGAAAAATGATGGTCAAAACACGTTGCCGATAAAGGGGCGGGGCGCGGTCAGCAACGCGGCAAGCCGATTTCTGCCGCTGCACTCGGTGCCGGTTGATGACGGTTGGCGTGTCCAGCTACCGCACGATGAAGCTGAGCCGGCACTCGAGACCGTGGCACTTCCCGACCGCACCCGGCAGATCATCACGCGCAACCAATCCCCGGATGTGCCATTCGATCGCTCCATCAACCCCTATAAAGGATGTGAGCATGGCTGTGTCTACTGCTTTGCCCGGCCAACTCATACTTACCTCGATCTCTCGGCTGGCCTGGATTTCGAATCGCGACTCTTCTACAAGACCAATGTTCGAGAGTTGCTGACAGATGCCCTGTGCAAAGCCGGCTATGAGCCGGCTCCCATTGCCTTGGGCACCAATACAGACCCCTACCAGCCTCTGGAACGCGACCTCAGGATTACCAGGCAGGTGCTGGAAGTCCTGCTCGAGGCGAATCACCCGGTAACGCTGGTTACCAAGAGCCGTGGAGTGCTGCGTGACCTCGATATCTGGCGGGCTCTAGCCGAGAAGGGGCTCGCAAAAGTAGCCGTCAGCGTCACAACGCTCGACGATGAGCTGAAGCGTCGCCTGGAACCCCGGGCGGCTTCTGCACGGGCCAGGCTCCAGACCATTTCCGCGCTGGCCGACGCCGGGGTGCCTGTGGCGGTGATGGCTGCTCCGGTGATTCCGTTCATCAATGATCACGAACTGGAGGACATTCTGAGCGCTGCGCAGTCGGCCGGGGCGAGCGCTGCCGGCTACATATTCCTGCGCCTGCCGGGTGAGGTGGCGGCGCTCTTTGAAGAATGGCTGGATGCGCACTATCCGCTCAAGAAGGCTCGGGTGCTTGCTGCTTTACGTGGGGCCCGGGGCGGGCGTCTCTACGATTCGAAATGGGGGCAGCGGATGCGTGGTACGGGGGCCGTGGCAGACATCATTGCGCACCGTTTTCAGGCCGCGCTGAAGAAACTTGACCTGCTGCGAGCGGAAGAGAACCAGCTTCGCACGGATCTTTTCCGGCCGCCGCACCGCCAGCAGTCACTTTTCTAACGTGCGGCATCCGCGTTAAGGTCTCGCGTCATTGCATCCGGACTGCCTAAGTGGCCCTATCTGAATACACATTGCGCGGTATCGAGCTGACCCGCTGGCACAAGTCGTTCCAGGTCATCGTCAGGGAAGACGATGCGCTGGAACTGGTCGTCGATGGCTGTGTGCGCAAACGCCGTGAGCCGCTGGAGCGGGAGCCTCAATATATCTGGACCAACATCGAGCTGGATTGGGAGCAGCACCACTACGTGGAAGCGCGTTTCTGGCGCTCTTCAGATCTGCTCAAGGTGACGGTCAACGGCGAACCGGTGTTCGAGGGTGCACCTCCGCTGATTGCCGCTGCTCGCTAGCAGGCAGATCTGCTGGCTGTGTCTACACTTCAGGCATAGCTGGAAAAGGAAGATCGGCAATCCATGGGTGTGCGGTTGCAATTGCTGGGGCGGTTCGTCTGGCCGCTGGTTACGCTTGGCCTGATTCTCGGGCTCGTTGTGTTTTGGGCGTTGTTCGACCAGCAGCAGCAGGTTATGGAGCGAGAGCTGAAAGACCGGGCCTCGGTCGTGGCGGCAGCAGTCGTGCGCAGTACGCAGCGCTATGCCAGCGCAGCGGAAGCGCTCGAAAGCACGCTTTCCAGCACGGGCGAGCCGATGGGCGTTACGGCCATTCATATCGTTGAGCTCAGCCAACAGAAAGTCATTGCCTCTACGGAACACGGAAGCAGCAACCTCTTTCGAGCGTTCTCGGGAGCGCAGAGCTGGACAAGCGAAGATTCCGTGACCTTCGCTCTGCCGATTGATCTGGAGGCAGGGGTTGCAGCTGCGGCAGGAGGGCGTGATCTTCAGGCTGTGGTGACGCTTGATAGCTCGAGTCTCGCCGAAATACACCGGAATCAGCTGCTGGTTCTGGTGTTCATTTCGCTCTTTGGCGGCTTTGCTTTCGTTGCGGGTGTACTCGTGCTCTTTCGCCGCCTGGTGCTTGAGCCGGTTGCGAAGATTCAGCGCGCGGTGCAGAGCGCCGAAAAATCCGGAAGCTGGCGTTTGCCAACGCTTCATGAAGACGAGTTGGGTCGGCTCTCTAAAGTCCTCGAGAAAACCGTGCGCAGCCTTTCCGAGCAGGAGCAGTTCACCCGCTCTGTGTTTGAAAGCCTGTCTGGCGTGGCGTACCGGGCGGATGCCCGTACCGGGAAGATCCTGCTGTCCAGCGGTGGTATGTCCAGCCTGGTCGGTGAAAATGCGCAGCACGAGGATCTGTTCGGAAGTGTCGACGGAGACGATTACGACCGGTTCCGCCTGGCGGTGCGTCTGGGTGAGATGTGGAGTTTCCAGTACGAACACGGCGCGGGCGAAGACAGTATCTGGTTATCCCACCGAGGCCGGGCAGTTTACGATCGAAGCGGCAAGCCGCTCTACTACGATGGTTTGCTGCTGGATGTCACTGAGCAGAAACGCCGCGATGATGAGTTGGCTCTGATGAGCGAGGCCATCAGCTCCTCGAGCAACGGGTTCTATCTGCTCGATGGCGCGACGATGTCCATACAGACCGCCAACGAGGCAGCGGTGGACAATCTGGGATTCACCCTGGAAGAGCTCGTTGGCCTCAGTGCGGTTGACCTGGCACCGAAGCTTGC
>JAUIKX010000163.1 GCA_030430515.1 Gammaproteobacteria bacterium
CCAGAGCGCTCTCTACCTCTGCGGTACCGATGCGGTGGCCTGATACGTTGATTACGTCATCCACACGGCCTGTGATCCAGTAGTAACCATCAGCGTCTCGGCGCGCGCCGTCGCCGGTAAAGTAATAGCCGGGATAGGTGCTGTAGTAGGTATCGATCACCCGTTGATGATCGCCGTAGACCGTCCTTATCTGGCTGGGCCAGCTCTCAGTGATGACCAGGTTTCCTTCGGCCTCCTGTTCGTCGAGCACGTTGCCTTCGGCGTCCATCAGCGCCGGCTGCACGCCAAAGAAGGGGCGCGTCGCCGAGCCGGGTTTCAAATCGGTTGCACCCGGCAGAGGTGTAATCAGAATGGCACCGGTTTCCGTTTGCCACCAGGTATCGACGATCGGGCATCGGCTGTCGCCAACCACTCTGAAATACCACTCCCAGGCTTCTGGATTGATCGGCTCACCCACGCTGCCGAGCAGGTGCAGCGACTTCCTGGAAGTGCGCGTCACGTACTCATCTCCCTGGGCCATGAGCTGGCGTATGGCTGTAGGAGCGGTGTAGAAGATGTTGACATTGTGCTTGTCGATGACTTCCCAGCAGCGGCCCGCATCAGGGTAGGTGGGCACACCTTCGAACATCAGGGTGGTTGCGCCGTTCGCCAGTGGTCCGTAGACGATGTAGGAATGGCCGGTAATCCAGCCGACGTCCGCCGTACACCAGTAGACGTCGCCGTCGTGATAGTCGAAGACGTACTTGTGCGTCATGGCCGACATGAGCAGATAGCCTGCGGTACCGTGCTGAACGCCTTTGGGTTTACCGGTGGATCCGGACGTATAGAGGATGAAAAGCGGGTCTTCCGAGTCCATGGGCTCAACTTCGCAGTCGGCAGACTGGTCAGCCACGAGCTCGTGGTACCAAACGTCTCTGGCTTCGTTGAATGCAACCTCGCCACCAGTACGCCTGACCGTGACCACAGTGTGCACGTTCGGGCAATCCGCCAGAGCAATCTCCGCGTTTGCTTTCAACGGAATCGACTTGCCGCCGCGCACACCCTCGTCAGCTGTGATGAGGGTCTGGCAGTCGGAGTCCAGGATGCGGTCTTTCAGGGATTGCGGTGAAAATCCGCCGAACACGACCGAGTGTATGGCGCCGATTCGGGCGCAGGCCAGCATGGCGTAAGCCGCTTCCGGAATCATGGGCATATAGATGCAGACCCGGTCGCCTTTGCGAACACCCCGGGCTTTGAGCCCGTTGGCCAGCCGGTTCACAGCCTCTGAGAGCTCGTTGTAGCTGATGTGCCTCGACTCGCTGGGGTCGTCACCTTCCCAGATGATTGCCGTCTGATCGCCACGTGTCGACAGGTGCCGATCGATACAGTTGGCAGCAACGTTGAGTTGGCCACCTTCGAACCAGCGAATGTTTCCGGCGGACATGTCCACGTTGCTCAGATTGTTCCAGGGCTCGATCCAATCCAGAAATGACTGTGCCTGCTCGCTCCAGAAAGCCTCGGGCTCTTCGATGGAGCGGCGATACATGGACTGGTACTGATCGTCGTTGATGTAGCAGCGCTCGGCCATGAATTCGGGTACCGGATGGATGTGCTTTTCGCTCATGATGCAGCTCCTCTTAGCGACTCAACCAGAAATCTGGTGGAAGCGTCCTGCGCCAACGCGCTGTCGCCTCCCAGTTGTTTGTAGATCGGCGTGGCGAGGCGCTTGCCGAGCTCAACGCCCCATTGATCGAATGAATTGATGTCCCACAGAACGCCCTGACAGAAAACCTTGTGCTCATAAAGCGCGAGCAGCGCGCCCATGTGGAAAGCATCCAGCTCGTCGAGAACGAAGGTGGTCGTGGGGTGGTTGCCAGGCACTCTCTTCTCCATCGCCTCGGGATGGTCGCCGATCATCATTGCCTGGCTTTGCGCCAGCGCGTTGGCCTGCAGCCAGCGGTGGTGTTCGTCCAGAGCGTGTCTGGCAGAACGGGTGAAGATGAAGTCCGCACTGAATGCCCGGGTGCCCTGGTGCAGGAGCTGGTGGTAGGCGTGCTGACCGGAGCTGCCGACACCGCCCCAGAGTATCGGCATGGTGTGCACGTCCACCGGCTCGCCATTCAGCCTGACGCTTTTGCCGTTGCTTTCAGTTTCGAGCTGCTGAAGGTAAAGGGGTAGCAGCGAGAGCCGCTCGTCGTATGCGAGCACTGCATGGTTGCCTGCTCCGAGAAAATTCGTGTTCCATACGCCGATGAGTGCGGCCAGTATCGGTAGGTTCTCTGCGATCGGCGCTTCTGCGAAATGGCGGTCCATCGCATACGCGCCTGCCAGAAACCGGGTGAACGCTTCGACCCCACAGGACAGGGCGATGGGGATACCGACGGCTGACCACACACTGTATCGGCCGCCAACCCAGTCCCACATGGGGAAGATGTTGCCGGCATCGATGCCGAACTCCACGGCTTTGTCCACATTCGCTGATATTGCGAAAAATTGCGCGGCAATTCCTTCGATGGAACCGCCGCGTTCAAGGAACCAGCTTCTTGCGGCTTGGGCGTTGTAGAGCGTTTCAAGCGTGGTGAACGACTTGGAGACAATGACGAAGGCTGTGCGTTCCGGATCGCAGCCTTTGAGTGCACTTGTTATCGCTTCACCATCGATGTTGGCGACGAAATGAATGCGGGGACCGCTGCTGCAGTCCAGAGCCTGGGTGACAAGCTCTGGTCCCAGATGTGATCCGCCGATACCGATGTGCACGACATCGGTGATGGTTCTGCCGGTCTGGCTGCGGTGGGTGCCGCTGCGGATGCTTTCGACCAGATCGAATACACGCTGGAGCGTGTCCCCAACAGCCTGCTCGAATTCCGGTAACCCTTTGCCAGGCGGCGTGCGTAGCGCCGTATGGAGCGCAGGCCGGTCTTCGCTGGTGTTCACGTGCTCGCCGGCTAGCAGCGCATCACGGCGGGTGGTAAGGGCCGAATCTTCAGCAAGCTGCAACAGTGCAGACAGCACCTCGTCATTGATGCGTTGCTTGCCGAAATCTGCGTCGATGCCGGCGACGGATACTCTCAGAGCAGCGTTGCGTGCATCGCTATCGCAGCATTCCCGGATCGTCGGAGTGTTCTGGGCAAGTTTGCCGAGCGTCTGCCAGGCTGGACGTTTGCTGACCGGCAGGTCGGAAGGGTGCGGTTCGGACATGTACGCTCTCTTCTATAGAAGGGTCGGATGTGGGTTGAAGTAGCGGCGCATCCCATCGATGTTCAGCATCTCTTCGAACAATGCTTCAAAGTGCGCGTCGTTGTTTGCCAGGTCGATTTCGTTGGCGTTGACGATGAGCAGCGGTGCTTTGTCGTAGAAATGAAAAAACTCGGTATAGGCCTGGGCCAGGGATTCGAGGTAGTCAGGCGCCATGGATTGCTCGCCTTTGATCCCCCGCTGGCGAACACGCTCCAGCAGCACGTCGGTTCGAGCCTGCAGATAGATCACCAGGTCCGGGACAGGCGCCTCGATGTGCAGCGCTGATTCGATCTGCCGATACAGAGCGAACTCTTCTTCGGTCAGTGTCAGCTTCGCGAACAGCTCGTCTTTGTCCATGAGGAAGTCGGAAACGATGCTGGGTCCGAGCAGGTCATTTCCCGGCAACTCGCGCATCTGTCTTGCGCGGTGCAGTAGAAAAAACAGTTGTGTCGGCAGCGCGTTGGATTTGCCGTCCCGGTAGAAGTCGTCGAGAAAGGGGTTGTCTTGTGCCGGTTCGAGCAGAAGCGGATAGCGAAGTGCTTCTGCCAGGCGTCGGGTCAGCGTCGTCTTGCCGACCCCGATGGGCCCTTCCACCGCGATATAGCGTGGCGCTTTGCGCTCACTCAGCAGTGCTGCGAAGCGGGTGAGGTTTGTTGAGGATCTTTCGGCTGGCACCGTCTTGGTCAAGTGGGCTGTTCGCTGGCCTGAGCTGAGGCGGGCTTTTTGCGCTTGCGCTTGCGTTTGCGCTTGCCGCCGCCAGGCAGTTCTTTGATCATCGCCTGCTGCTCGTCTTCAGACACGTCCTGAAAGCGGCTCCACCACTCGTAGGTTTCCACCTGTTCTTCATAAGTCTTGGCACGGAGTTCGAGCAGATCGTAGCCTGCGCGGAACCTTGCATGAGAGGCCGTGCGGCGCACGTTGCGCGCGTTGCGGTTCTCGAGTTTCGACTGCATGTGCCAGACTTCGCGCGCGAACAGCGAGAAGCGTCTGGGTATGGCCATGACGTCCATCTGGTCGGCCAGCGTGTCCTGTTCCGCCATGCTCGCCGACTCTGCCGGTGAATGGTCCAGGGAAAACTCTGAGAATCGAGCTCGGTAGTCTTCCCACAACATAACGGCGATCAGAAAACCCGGTGTGACCGGTTTGCCCGCCTGAATGCGGCGGTCGGTGTTGGCCATGGCGGCCCGGACAATTGTGCTCAGTGGATCCGTGCAGGGAAACAGCACCGAGCAGATGGGCGTGTCAGCCAGGGTCATCCACGCGCTCTCTGCGTAGCCCAGCATGAAGAGCTTGTTGAACTCCTCAAACAGGCGCGCAGGTGGGATGGACGTCAGGCGGTTCGCCGCGTCTGGAAGAAGCGCTTTGATTTCTTCGGCGATCTCGAATCCGAGCTTGGCCCGAAAGCGCAACGCGCGAAGCGCTCTCACCGGGTCCTCGTTGATGCGTGTCTGCGTGTCCCCGATGAACGCCAGATGCTGTTTTTCGAGGTCAGCCATACCGTTGACGTAGTCGAACAGCTCGCCGGTGGTCGGATCGTAGTACAGAGCGTTGACCGTGAAATCTCTGCGGAATGCGTCCTGTTCAAGTGTGCCGTACTGGTTGTCACGCAGGATCATGCCGTCCGAGTCTGTTTCGATACCGTCGGTTTCCCCACGTCGGAAGGTGGAGACTTCGATGATGTTGCGGCCGAAGCGAACATGGGCAATGCGGAAGCGGCGGCCCACGAGCCGGGCTCGCTTGAACGTCTGTTTGACCTCTTCCGGCGTTGCGCTCGTAGCCACGTCGAAATCTTTGGGTTCCGCGCCCAGCAGAAGGTCTCGAACGCACCCACCAACCAGATAGGCTTCGAAGCCGGCCTCATGCAGCGACTCCACTACCGACACGCCGTGCTTGTCTATCAGGGCCGGGTCTATCTTGTGTTGTTCGGCGGTATAAACTGTCGGTTCAGGCACAGTCTGCTTTCATCCCGATCATTTCTCTTCCTGGTCCGGTCGGCCTGCTGAGAATGCCTGCTCCGGGCTGGCGGGTTTCTCGGATCCCCTGCCCGAATTGGCGCCCGAATTGTCGGTGTCGCGCCTGGGGGTGCGTTTTTTGGTTTTGCGTCGGGGGATGTCCAGACGCTGCCTGCGTTCCCACAGGCTCTTGCGGCTTATACCCAGTTTCTCGGCAAGCTCGGTTTCCGTGCAATGTTCTTCGTTCTCCAACACGAACCGGACGAAATAGTCTTCCAGTGTCGTTTGATCCTGGCCTTCGGCGGCTGGCGCCGGTTGGGCTGGACGGGTGTCGATGGCGAGCAGCTCCGCAGAGATAACGGGTGCATCAGCCAGAATCACGGCGCGCTCTACTGCATTTGCGAGTTCGCGCACGTTGCCGGGCCAATTGTATCCCAGTAGCGCCTCACGCGCCTCAGGCGCGAATCGTTCTGCGGAACGACCCAGCTTCGCGGCTTTGCGCGTGAGCAGCCAGTTAGCCAGGAGGAGGATATCTTCACCTCGGCTGCGCAGAGGTGGCAGGTTCAGGGTGACGATGTTCAGTCGGTAGTAGAGGTCTTCTCTGAACTGGCCGTTTGCTACGAGCTTGCCGATGTCCCGGTGTGTCGCGGCGACAATGCGCACGTTGACGGTATGCGCTACTGCGCTGCCCACCGGTCGCAGCTCCCCGACCTGCAAAAGCCTCAAAAGCCTTGCTTGCACCTCCGCGGGGAGTTCCGCGACTTCGTCCAGGAACAAAGTGCCGCCATCCGCGGCATCCACGAGGCCCTGGCTGGCGGGTGATCTGGCGCTGTCTTCCGCTCTGCCAAACAGCTCCGCTTCAAGCAGGTCTGCCGGGATGGTGCCGCAGCTGACGGTAATGAGCGGCTGGCGGCTTCTGTTGCTCGCCGAGTGTATCGTGCGGGCCGTGAGCTCTTTCCCGGAGCCTGGCTCGCCTTGAATCAGCACGGGTGAATCGGTTGCCGCAACACGATCGATCCGTGCGCGCAGCTCCACGATCGGCGCGCTGTCGCCGATGATCGTGAGCTCGGAATTCGATGGCTGCCTGTGTACCTGTGCCGCAATTTTGGCCTGTTCGACGCTGGCCATGAGCTCGTCGGCGTCAACCGGCATCGGCAGGTAATCGACTGCACCGCTGCGTATGGCGGCGACGGCGGCACGAATGCTGGCTTTCTCTTCCACGACGATTCGCGGCAGAGCGGTCAGAGCCGAATCTTCACCGCTCGGCGTGGCGTTGTCGGTAATGAGCACCGCTCCGGGCGTGGTTGCCCGGTGCACGAGGTCCCGCGCATCCTGGCCTGTGAAGCACTCCACCGCATAGCCATTGTTCTGCAGTGTCGTTGCCAGCGCTTCGATGCTCGCTGTGGGGGCGGCATGGATCAGTACCTGTGTCATGAGGCGATGTTAGCAAAACCAGCGGGCAGGGTTCGCGGTATACGTGCAAGGTCGAAACGCTGCTCGCCCCAAGCCAACCAGCGCTGCGGGGTCCAGTCGTCATTGCCCGCTGGAGGTGCCTCCATGCCCAGGGCCCGCAGTGCCTGCTTGAGGTTGCTGGATGGCGTTCGCGGATTGATGGCGGCGGCGGCGGTCTGCTTTGACAGCTTCTGGCCGCTCGCGTTGGTCAGTATCGGGATATGCGCGTAGGTAGGAGGTGTGCCGCCCAGCAGCGACATGACCGCCAGTTGCGGAGCAGTTTCCAGAAGCAGATCTGCCCCTCGCACCACTTCGGTGACCTCTCGGCTGCCATCGTCCACTGCGCAGGCCAAGTGGTAACTGATGATGCCGTCTCGTCTTTTCACCACGAAATCGCCAACGTCTGCGAGGTCTATCTCCTGAGGGCCCTGAATCCGGTCTTCGAACGTCATCCTGACATCAGGCACACGCAGGCGTACCGCTGTCTCCGGCGTTGGCGTCGTGCGATGGCGGCATGTGCCCGGATAGGGACCACTGGGCGGCAAAGTCTTGCGGGTGCAGGTGCAGTAAAAAAGCTGGTTCTCGGCCTGCAGCCTCGCCAGAGCTTCCTCGTACAGCGCCATCCGGTCGCTCTGCAGTATCGGCGCGCGATCTGGGTAGAGGTTGTGGGCATTCAGCGTGTTGAGGATGTGCTGCGTCATGCCGGGCTGGTTGCGTGGCCCGTCGAGGTCATCGATGCGTATGAGCCACTGAATGCCGCTGGCTCGTGCTGAAAGGTAGGATGCCACCGCAGTGACCAGCGAGCCGGCGTGCAGTGGGCCTGTTGGGGAGGGGGCGAACCTGCCCGCCGCGGATTGCGTTTCAGAGCTGGCTTGCATCGGCCCAGTACGAGTGGGTGCCCACGCAGATCCGCTGGGGCAATTTCACCGATGCGAGAGGACCCTGTTCGATGTTGCTGGCGTCGAAGATCTGGCAGGCGGAGGTATTTTCGTTCATATCGCTGGTGAAAGTGACCACGTAGCCGTCAGCTTCTCCTTTGCTGCCGCTTCTCGGCGCCATTGGGCTCTCGCTGGCGTAGACACCATCTGCAAACCGGTAAGCCTGTC
>JAUIKX010000164.1 GCA_030430515.1 Gammaproteobacteria bacterium
CGAAGAAGGCCGCGCAGCCGAAGACTATACCCTGGGCGGCGCGGATGTGACGCTCAAAGCCGGTAAAGACAGCTGGGTGAAAATGGAGTACGGCACCACACAGGCCACGCAATCGGAGCGCTTCTTCTCCAATGATGGCGGGCTGTCTTTCGCCAACCTTTCGGCCGGCGGCAATACCGATCGAGAAGGCGACGCCTACAATCTCGACATCCACGTGAACGCCGCCGACTTCGGTGGCAGGCTGAACTGGATCACCAACGCCTGGTACAGAAACGTCGACGATCAGTTCTCCATCGCCCGCCGCGATGACGGCGTCAACGTGGAAGAGTTCGGCGCCGAGACCCATCTGCCGATCGGCGACAAGTGGCAGGTTGGTTTCAGGGGCAGCCGCCTGGAGGCTGAAAACCAGTTCGAGCTGACCGAGGGGGCCGTGCAGGTGTCCCGCAGGATCGGCGACGCCGGCAACGCCACCGCAGAGGTGAAATACGTCGAAGAGCAACGCGCAGCCGGCACGCAATCAGATGCGCTGATGGCGGCAGCTCAGTACGAGCACAAGGTCACTGAACGGGTCACCGCCTACGGTGGCGGCCAGATGAGCATCGATCAGGGCGAAGGCTACGACAACAACGATCAGGCGCACCTGGGCATCGATGTGCAGCTGAGCCAGAACACCAGCGGCCAGATCGAAGGCCGGGACGGCCATCGCGGCAGCGCCATCCTCGCAAGCCTGGAGCATGCGCTGAACGGCCGACATACGATCTACGGAACCGTGACCCATTCCACCGACAGCACGGCCGACGCCTACGACCGCGGTGCCAGCTACACGAGCATGCTGGATAACGTGGGCACCAACGTCGCCGCCGGACATCGATGGATGCTGAACGATCGAGTGAACCTCTTTACCGAAGCGCAACGCAGTCAGGGCAGAAGAAGCTCTGGTGTCGGTCACGTCTTCGGGCTCGAATATGCAGACACCAGCGGTTTCTATGGCGGTCTGACGGTGCAGCAATCCGAAATACCCGACAGCGCAGCACTGACCCGACGCAAAGCGTACTCGGCTTCCGCGGGGTATCGCATGAGCGCGCTCAGGTACGCGGCGAAGCTGGAGTACCGGGAAGACGAAGGCGCTCAGCCAGTGGTGCAGTGGCTGACCACCAACCGTCTGGACTACCGCATCAACGATACTTACCGGGTCGCCGCGAAGTTCAATTACGCGGTCTCGGAGAACGAAGCCAGCAATCTGGACGTCGGCAAGCTCATGGAAGGTTCGCTGGGCATCGCCCGCCGACCGGTGGACGACAATCGATTCAACTGGCTGGCCAAGTACGTGTATCTGTACGACCTGCAGAGCGCCGGTCAGGAAGATCCAGACTATGACCGGAAGCTGCAGGTGCTTTCCTGGGAAGGCGTCTACAAGCTTACCCGGCACTTCGATCTCGGCGGCAAGCTGGCCCGGCGCGAAGGCGAGGTACGTCTGTTACGGGATGCCGGGCCATGGTATTCGAGCACCGCAAACTTCGCCGCGCTACGCCTGCGCTGGCATGTTCTGAAGAAGTGGGATGCCCTGCTCGAAGGTCGCTGGCTGGAGCTGGAAGAAAACGAGGAGATCAAATCCGGCGCCCTGATTGCTGTGGAACGGCACATCGCCGACAACTTCAAGCTGGGTATCGGCTACAACTTCACGGATTTTTCGGACGACCTGACCGATCTGGATTTCGACCACAAGGGATGGTTTGTCAACGCCGTTGGCAAGTATTAGTGCCCAGCATTTACCCGTTCAATTCGGTGCTATGCTGATCACCTACTGTGAATGCGGGTACACGCTCGGCTGACCCGCCAGACTTATGGTTACGGCAACTGCTACCGAGATGCACGACGAACAGTTTTTTACCCGGCGTGCATTGAACGAGGCCGCCGCAGCGGCCGTCGTGCCTTCAGCGGTCATCATCGGGCTGCTTTACGCGCTCCTGGCCATGATCCACCCGTTTTTTCTCGAAGGGCCGGGAAAGTGGGTCGTTGTCGGCAACGCCGCGCTTTCGGCTCTGGCCTGTGCCGCAATTGCAAACGCCTGGCGCAGCAGGCAACACAAACTGCATCCTCACCGAAGTGTGGCGCTCATCGCCGGTATCGTTGCGTTCAATACCATTGCCCACTTCATCTGCTACCCGGTTGCCGAGGGCACAGCCAACTTCGCCGCACTGAGCATCGGTCTGGGGCTGATCCTTCTCGCAAGGCGCTGGTACTGGACGTTTCAGGTGATCCTCTTCCTGTTCTGGCTGAGCGTCGTGCTCATCTACGAGGTTTTCGACCTCGGCAACTGGGGATGGCTCTACTTCTTTGCGTTTTTCATGTCGGTCGTGCTGCACGAGCAGCGGATACACGCGACGAAGGCTGTGGCGAATCGGGAGGCGTTGCTGCAACGCCGAAACCAGGTCATACGTGGGCTTGTCAATGCACGCGAATGGTCCCCTCTGAACCTGAGCACCCTTCAGCAGACGATCTGCAGGGCAGCAAACGAGGAGCTCGGGGCGGACGCCACATCCATCTGGTTACTGGATCGAAACCGACAGGTCGTACGACGGGAAACCACGGAGGTTCTACCGCCTGTCGAAGTGACTTTTTTCAGCCAGCCCAACACGGTCGACATGGACCTGGCCACAACCCTGTTCGCCGCGCTGGACGAACGCCGAGTCGTCGCCGTCGACGACATGAAGGGCGACACTCACAAAGCCGCATCTCTGCTGGGCGAGCACATCGCCAGATCGTTCGCTTCGCAATCGCTTCTGCTCAGCGCCATCGTCATCGGCGGTGAAACCATCGGGGTTGTCGCGCACGCTTATCTTCGCCACACCTATGACTGGTCGGCCGAAGATCGGGTTTTTTCCAGCGCCATCGCCGACATTTCTGCATTGGCCATTCAGACCCACGAACGGGCCGCGCTCGAAGAACGCACGCACCAGGCTGAACGTCTCGAAAGCCTCGGCGTGCTCGCAGGGGGAGTCGCTCACGACTTCAACAACCTTCTGACGGTCATCATGGGCAATGCCGAGCTGCTCACCACAAGTCTGGATCAGTCGCAGATCGAGGAGATCGACAAGGCGCAGGCCATCATGAGAGCGAGCGATCGGGCCAAGGAGCTCGCCCGACAGATGCTCGCCTATTCGGGCCGTGCAAGCTTCATCACGCAGACAATCGACCTGAACGCACTGGTGAAGGATATCTCCGAGCAGGTCGGCTCGGTACTGCTCGATCAGGTGGACCTGGATACCTCACAGGTCAGCGACAGCGTACTCCCCAGTTCGGTGGACAGCACGCAGATCCGACAGGTGATCATGAACCTGCTGACCAACGCGCGGGACGCCGGCGCGACCCGGGTCGAAGTGGCTACCGGCCGGGAGCTCCTGCAGCAGCCATCGTCGGACACGGTTTCCATGGGGGGCGTTCTGCCGCCGGGTGACTACTGCTGGGTGTCGGTCTCCGACGACGGTGAAGGCATGGACGCACAAACGCAGCAGAGAATTTTCGACCCTTTCTTCTCAACCCGTGTCCAGGGCACCGGGCTGGGGCTGGCGGCGGTGCTTGGCATTCTGCGGGCACACAACGGTGCGATCACAGTGCACTCGACGATCGGCTCTGGATCCGTCTTTCGCGTCTACGTGCCGCTTGCCGCCAGCAGGGTTAGCCTGGAAGGTCCGCCTGCCGAAAGTACGGCGACGACTTTCGACGGTCGCATTCTCCTTGTGGACGACGAACAGATGCTGTCCGAATACGTTGCAAAGCTGCTGGGAGAGCTCGGTTGCGACGTCACGACAATCGACAGCTACAGACGCTTTACCGAGCAGATCGGAGCGCTGAACCTCGACCTGTACGATCAGGCCCTGATTGACCTGACCCTTGGCGATGGCCTCGGCACGGACATCGTCAGCAAACTCAGGAGCATTCGCCCGGACCTGCCGATCATGATCATGAGCGGCTACGACGCGACGGACGCGCTCGCGGGCTTCGCCGCCTCGGAAACGGTCGCCTTTCTGCAGAAGCCTTTTCAACGATCGCAGTTGATCAGCGCCTGGCAGGACGCGAAGGAACGGGTGGGCAAAAGATAGTGACGGTGGTTCGAACCGTGTTTAGAGTTCTTGCAACGCGCCCTTTCGCACATTCAGCCCTTTGCTGAATGTGCTGAATGTGCCGTCGGGAACTTCACCTTTTTCGCTGCTCGAAAAAAGTGAAGGTGGTGGGTGGTCTGGGGCTCGAACCCAGGACCAACGGGTTAAAAGCCCGGTGCTCTACCAACTGAGCTAACCACCCCAGTCACGAGAAGTCATGAGGGCGCGAATTGTAGTCATGTGGCCGCGCCCCCTCAACCCTCAATTTGTAACGTATTCTGTGGGATCAGGGACACCGGCTTCAACGAAGCCTGCCCGCCGCAGCCTGCAGCTGTCGCACACCCCACACGCTGCCCCGGATTCGGTCGCCTGATAGCAGGACACCGTCAGCCCATAGTCCACTCCGAGGGCCGCGCCTTGTTTGATGATTTCGGCTTTAGAGAGGTTGATGAGCGGCGCCCTGATGGACAGCTTTCGACCTTCTACGCCGGCTTTGGTCGCCAAGTTGGCCATGGATTCGAAGGAAGATATGAACTCGGGACGACAATCCGGATAGCCGGAGTAATCCACGGCGTTGACACCGACAAAGATATCGAAGGCCTCCAGCACTTCCGCCCACGCGAGCGCCAGAGACAGGAATACCGTGTTTCGAGCCGGCACGTAGGTCACCGGAATGCCCTCGGTCGGCGCCTGCGGCACCGCTATGCTTTCATCGGTCAGGGCCGAGCCGCCGAAAGCGGCCAGGTCGATGTGGATGGTGCGATGCTGCTCGCAGCCAAGGCTCGCACAGACCCGTTCTGCAGCCATCAGCTCGGCCGAATGACGCTGCCCGTAACCCACCGAAAGACCGAAGCACTCATAGCCATCGCGGTCGGCCATGGCCAGAACCGTGGCAGAATCCAGGCCACCGGAAACCAGTACAACTGCACGCTTGCTCATCGGCCCGGCTCGTCCCCCCAGATAGTTTTGTGCAGCTGCAACTGCAACCGCACCGGCAGTCGGTCATCGATGATCCACTGTGCAAGATCCGCAGGGCTCAGCACCCCCTGCGAGGGCGAAAACAGCACCTCGCCGGCACGCTTCGGAATTTCGTACTCGTCGAGCTTCATCCGCGCCCACTGATAGTCCGATTGGTCACACAGCACGAACTTGACCTGATCGCGGCTGGTGAGATGAGCAACGTTGGCCCAGAGATTTTTCGCCACCTCACCGGATCCGGGTGTTTTGATGTCGAGGATCCGCACGACCCGATCATCCAGGCCGCCGATATCCAGCGCGCCGCTGGTTTCGAGCGTCACCTTGAAGCCCTGATCGCAAAGGACCTCCAGCAGCTTTCGAACTTCCGGCTGTGCCAGCGGCTCACCACCTGTAACACAGACGTACGGGGCACCGCCGGCAACGACGTGAGCCAGAACCTCGTCAATGCTCTGCCTGGTGCCGCCATGAAACGCATACTCCGTGTCACAGTAGCCGCAACGCAATGGGCAACCCGTCAGGCGCACGAAAGTCGTGGGCAGACCGGCATAAGTGGTCTCCCCCTGGATAGAGGTGAATATTTCGGTGATCCGAAGGCTCATGACGGGCTGGTGGTTACTCCAGCTCCGCAGCGTATGTCTCAGCCAATCCTGCCGCTGAGCTGCCGGGATGCTCCTGCCGCACCTTGCTCAGGTACTCCAACGCGCGTTTGGAGTCACCCAGACGGTGGTAGACAACCCCCATCTTGTACAGTGCATCAGGAACTTTCTGGTGTTCCGGATAAAGGTTGATGAGCTGAGCGAACGACTGACGTGCCTGTTCGGTCTCGCTCGTTGCCAGGTGGAGCTCTCCCAACCAGTAGAAGGCGTTCGGGGTCATCTGGCCGTTAGGATAGGTTTGCACGAACACGCCGAACTGCTCGATGGACGCCTCGAAGTTACGAGCTTTCATGGCGTCGAACGCCTGATCATACGCGTCTTTCTCATTGCCGGGAATGTTCCCTGAAAGCTGGGTAGAACGCGTGATGGCACGTTTGCCCCCGCTCCCCGACGCATCGTCCGAAACCTGCGGGGTATTACCGCGTACGCCCCCTTGCGCTGACAGCACCGCCACGCGGCGGTCAAGGTCCTGATACTGCTCGTCCTGCTTCGCTTCGAGCTGCTTGAGCCGGTAGTTCTGGCGCTCCACCTCTCCGCGCAGCTCCTGCACTTCGCCCCGCAGAGCCTGCAGTTCGGTGAACAGCTGAGCAAGACCGCTGGCGGGCTGGCCCGCCGACTCAACCGGAGCGGGGTCTGGCGCCTCGTCCGACGTGTAAACACGCTTCGGGGGCGCCATCGCGGCAGAACGTGGCTCGCTTCGCTCCTCTACAGGCACAGCCGCCTGTACGGTGGTCCCGAGGAGAAGCAACAACAATGAGCAAGCCAGCGTTTTCATGCGCTTATCGGTAGATGACTACCGCACGACGGTTGCGCTGCCACGCAGACTCATCATGGCCCGGATCTTCAGGCCGTTCCTCACCGTAGCTCACCGTTTCGATCTGCCGGGTCGAGACACCTGCCGTGGTCAGGAAACGTCGGATGGCGTTGGCCCGACGTTCGCCGAGTGCGAGGTTGTATTCGCGGGTACCGCGCTCGTCGCAGTGACCTTCAATGACCACGGTCTTGTTGGCGTTGCGGTTCAGAAGCTGAGCATGGATCTCCAGAACGGCCAGATCCGCCGGACGCAGGTCGGAGCGGTCGTAGTCGAAGTAGAAAGTCCGGTCCAGCAGACGCCCCGTACGAGGATCCACCGGGCGACCCATGTCATCGAAATCAGCAACCTCTTCCGGTTCAGCGGGCGGCGGCGGTGTTGCGTCGCGCGGCTCGTCAGGGGTTTGCGGCTGAGTCTGCGGCGCAGTGTCCTGGCCTGCACACCCCGCCAGCACGAAGCTGACAAGAATCAACGCGATCAAGCTGGTCAGACGTTCTTTGAACATCGTCATCTCCTATTGGATGGTTTTCGAATTATGTTGGGACACTTCTTCATGTCCCGATTTTTCCCGTAAGCGCTTCTTCGATACGCGTTCAGCAACTTCCCTCTCGCGTCATCCCCCCCTGGATCTGCTGTCTTGAACCCTCTTCGACCGAAGATAAGGCAACAGTCAGATCAGGGCCCGAATGGCGACACCAGAAACGGTGACCAGGCGGGTTCCCGAACATCGCCCGAAGACGAAGGTAGCTGATACTTAACACTGCCGTCGATAGAAACAACACCTAGTATACCTCTCCCCCGATCCTGCGTCGCATAGATGAGCATCGCGCCATTCGGCGCAACCGACGGCGACTCATCCAGGTCGGTGCGGGTCAGAGGAACCACCCGGCCCCGGCGCAGATCCTGCCAGGCGATGTGGAAAACGCCGTTGGTCCGATGCACGTATACGAGGTTGCCGTCATCGAGCATGCGGGCGCGGGCGTTGTATGTTCCTTCAAAAGTCAGCCGTTCCTGCTGGTTGGTCGCCAGGTCTACCTGATAGATCTGCGGCTGGCGGCTGCGGTCCGAGGTGAAAATCAGGCTTCGGCCGTCAGGGGTCC
>JAUIKX010000165.1 GCA_030430515.1 Gammaproteobacteria bacterium
AGAGCCTGACCCGCGATGACGAGCTCGGCGAGCAGGACACCATGGCCATTCGCGGCATTCTCGACATCGAACTGTCCGACGCGGCCAACCTGGTGCTCAACTTGCACTACGTGGATGATCAATCCGACAACACGGCGCGTACGGCCTACGACGCGACGTCCAACGGCCTGGGACTGTTCAGCAATCCCTACCAGCCGCTGAACGAATACATACTGCCTACGGGCGCCAACTTCGGTCAGCCGATTCCCTGGTTGTCCACCGGCGATAACGAAGACGCGGACTGGACCAACAGCTACACGAGCCCAGTCACCGGTGTGACCTGGGATCTGCGTCCGCAGCGCGACAATCAGCTCTTTGGTGGTTCCGCGACGCTGACCTGGGACATCGGCAACGTGACGCTGACTTCCATCACCGCCTACGATAACTTCGAGCGTACGGAGTCAAACGATTGGGACGGCGGCTTCTACAACGATTCCAGCAACATCAATACCACCGATCTGGATGTGTTCTCGCAGGAACTGCGGCTCTCCGGCAGCACCGACAACGTCGTGTGGATTGCCGGCCTGTACTACTCCAAGGACGAGATGGATGAGTACTACCACTACTTCATGTCCGACTCCGTGTTCGGCCTCGGCTCCATTCCTTTCGGCGTGGGCCTGTTCGCACCGACACCGATTCTCGAGCTCGATACCAAGTATGAGCAGGAAACGGAATCGCGGGCGGTTTTCGGGCACGTTGAGTGGCAGTTCGCTGAACGCTGGCGTCTGACCCTTGGTGCGCGATATACCGAAGAAGAGCGCGACTGGAGCGGCTGTACCTTCGTTGCTGACGACGGCAGCCTGGCCGGCTTCCTGAATGCACAGTTCGGCTCCACCCTGGGTGCCGGCGACTGCGGCACCATCGATGACGATCCGAACTCGCCGACCTACATCTTCGCGCTGATCGGCGGTCCGAACATCAACGACGCCTTCCATGTTTACACCAACGACATCAGCACCGAAAAGTGGATGGGCAAAGCCGTCATCGACTTCATGGTCAACGACGATGTGATGACGTATCTGAGCCTGTCCAACGGCTTCAAGTCCGGCGGCTTCAACGGTGCCAACTCCAACACCACGCAGCAGCTTCAGCCCTATGGCGAGGAGGTGCTGACCGCCATTGAGCTCGGCATCAAGGCGACGCTTCTGGACGGCCGCATGCAGCTCAACGCCTCGGTATTCGACTACGACTACGAAGACAAGCAGGAGCAGGATGCCGCGGTAACGTTCGTAGGCAACATTTCCGGCCTCACCAACGTTCCGGAGTCCACCGTGCAGGGCGCGGAGCTGGATCTGCAGTGGCTTGTCACCGACGCGCTCAGCCTGAACCTTGGCGTTGCGCTTCTGGACACGGAAGTAGACAAGTGGCAGGCCGTGGATCGCGCTGCGAGCTCCTGGCCGAACACAGTGTTCCGCGATGCTTCCGGCATCGAGCTCGCGCAGGCGCCTGAGCTTTCCTACAACCTGCTCGTCAACTACGACATTCCGCTTGGTGACGACTGGATGATGCGCCTGAGCGGTGACATGAACTACAAGGATGAGACTTCCGGTGGTGCGCGCCTGCAGACCGCAACGGAGGACTACACGATCTACAACGCCCGCATCGGCGTCGAGCATCTTTCCAACGGCTGGTCGTTCCAGCTCTGGGGACGCAACATCACCGACGAGTACTACTACCCGGCGGCACATACGGGCGGTAACGGTCCGTACGTGCGCAGCGTCGGCCTGCCGCGGACCGTGGGTGTGACCTTCGCATACAGAACGCAGTAACGTGCGTCTGTTTGCTTCTCTCGGCGCCATCCTTGCGGTGGCGCTGCTTCTCTCTTCCTGTGGCGAAACCGCACAGGTGCGGTCTGCTGACCTCATCATCGACAATGCCCGCATCTACACCGTGAACCGTGACGCGCCCTGGGCCGAGGCGGTGGCGGTTGCCGATGGTGAGATCATTGCCGTGGGCACCAGCGAACTCGTCAGCAGGCATCGGGTGGACGGCACCGAGGTGCGCGATGTCGGCGGTGCGTTTGTCATGCCGGGCATCATTGATGCCCATGCGCACCCGGCCTGGGGTGGGGTGATTGCGCTCTACTACTGCTACTTCTCGGCGGCGGCACCACCTGACGAAGTGATCCGCACCATCGAGCAGTGTGTTTCTGAAACAGACGAGCAGACAGTGTGGATTCAAGGCGGCTTGTGGACGCCGAAGTTTTTCGAGCAGTTCGGCATCTCTTCGCCCAGAGACTGGCTGGACCGTATCTCGGGTGGCAAAGCGATTGCGCTGAAGGATGACTCAGGACACAACTACTGGGTGAATTCCAGGGGGCTGGAGCTGCTCGGCATCGACGAGTCGTCAGAACCGCCGCCGGGCGGGGTGTATGGCCGCACGCCTGAAGGAGATCGTTTGAACGGCCTCCTTATGGAGACGTTCGCGATGCTCAACGAAGCGCTGCCGCCCTGGTCTGTGGATCACTACAAAGCGGGTATCCACCATGCGGTAGCGGATGCCAATCGGTTTGGTATCACGGGTTGGAAGGATGCGAGCGCGTCCGATACGGAGCTTGCCGCTTATCAACAGGTCGACAGCGAAGGCGATCTCAACGTGCACGTTGCCGCCTGTCTGTACGATAGTGAAGGCAGTGACGTGGCGGGCTATGAGGCCATGCGCGATCGGTTCGCGAGCGGCCACGTACATACGAATTTCGTCAAGCTCTTCATGGACGGCGTGCCGACGACCGCTCGAACGGCGGCTATGCTGGCGCCGTACCAGCCGACCTACGAAGGTGAGCCTGAAGTGTTCGGCCCGCTGCACATGCCGGCGGAAACCCTTGCTGAAAAGCTGACCGCTCTGGACGCGGCAGGATTTACCGTGAAGGTTCACACGGCAGGCGATCGCTCCGTGCATGTGGGCCTCAACGCGATCGCGGCGGCCAGAACCGCAAACGGTGACAGCGGCCTTCGTCACGAACTTGCGCACGCCGGTTTCATCGATGGTGAAGATATCCCGCGTTTCAGTGAATTGAATGCGGTGGCGGACCTGTCTCCCTATCTCTGGTTTCCGTCGCCGATCATCGACGATATCCACACAGCGCTCGGCGATCGCGGCTCGGAGTACTGGCCCAACCGCCAGCTTCTGGATGCGGGCGCGCCGGTGCTTGCCGGCTCTGACTGGCCATCGGTGGCCGAGGATCTCAACCCATGGGTGGGTATCGAGTCGTTGGTGACCCGTGCGCACCCAGCCGATCTTCACCCCGGCAAAGCATGGGGTGAAGAAGCGCTGACCATGGCCGAGGTGTTGCGGATTTTCACGCTGGAAGGCGCGCGAGCGCTGGGTCTTGAGGATCGCATCGGTAGCATCGAGGTCGGCAAGTCGGCGGACCTGATCGTGCTCGACCGCGATCCGCTGGGCGTGCCTGCTTCCGAGGTGGGCGAAACCCAGGTCAGTCTGACCCTGTTCGAAGGGCATGTTGTTTATGGCGGCTAGTACACGGAGAAGTTTCATGGTGGGTGCAGCAACGTTGGCCGGCGGTCTGTCGGCGGGGGCCGGTGCGGTTTCCGGTAGCCTCGAGATCGTCAATCTTTCGGCCATGGGACTGTCGGCGGCCATTCGTAGCCGCACGGTATCCTGTCGTGAGGTGATGCAGGCATATCTTGCGCATATTGAGCGTTTGAACGGGCAGTTCAACGTGATCGTTTCCATGCGCGATCGCGCGGTGCTGCTCAAGGAAGCAGACGAAGCCGACATCGATTTGCAGCAAGGTCGCTACCGCGGCTGGATGCACGGTTTTCCCCATGCGGTGAAGGATCTGGCTGATGCAAAGGGGCTTGTGACCACCAACGGCTCGCCGATCTTTCGTAACAATGTCGCCGAAGCCGATAGTGTGCCCATTGCGCGGATCCGAGAGGCGGGCGCTATTTTTATCGGTAAAACCAACGTGCCGGAGTTCGGCTTCGGCTCGCAGACTTACAACACCGTGTTTGGTGCCACGCTCAACCCGTATGACGGTAAGAGCACCCCCGGTGGCAGTAGCGGCGGGGCGGCAGCTGGTCTGGCGCTACGCATGCTGCCGGTGGCCGATGGCAGTGACCTCATGGGTTCTCTGCGTAATCCGGGTGCGTTCTGCAACGTGATCGGCTTTCGCCCGACACCCGGCCGGGTGCCGCTGGGCGACGATTTTGCCGAGCAGCTACCCTGCAGCGGGCCCATGGGCCGCAACGTGAGCGATACGGCGCAGCTGCTTGCCACCATGGCGGGTTACGATCCGTCGAGCCCGCTGTCTCTGCCGGGCGATGCGGAGCAGTTCAGGGCGCCGCTCGAGCGCGACTGGAAGGGCGCCCGCATCGGCTGGCTCGGTGACTTCGATGGGTATCTGGCGACCGAGCCCGGGGTGATGGATCTCTGCGAGAAGGCGCTGGCCGGCTTCCGTGCGGTAGGCTGTGAAGTCGAGGCGCTGGATCTGGGTTTCGACATGGCGTCCCTCTGGCAGACCTGGCTGACGTTCCGGCACTGGATTGCCCGAGGCCGCGGGCTGCCCCTGTATGAAGATCCCAAGCTGAGACCACAGCTCAAACCGGAATTCGTTTGGGAAGTGGAGGGCGGTGCTGGCGTCAGCGCTGATGCCATCACCGGTGCGTCGCAGAATCGGGCGAAATGGTATGCAACGCTGTTGAATGCCTTCGAGTCGTTTGATTTTTTGGTGCTGCCGACCGCGCAGGTTTTTCCCTTTGCGGCGACGACCCACTGGCCGAAGACCATCGACGGACGAGAAATGGATACCTATCACCGATGGATGGAAGTGGTCGTTCCCGGAACGCTCTCCGGCTGTCCGGTGGCTAACGTGCCGGCGGGTTTTTCGAAGAACGGTCTGCCCATGGGGCTGCAGGTGATCGGTCCGAGATACGAGGACTTCCGCACCCTGCAGATGGCTTTTGCTTACGAGCAGGCGACCCGCTGGAACCTCAACCACCTGCCGCCCGTACTGAGCTGAACCGATGGTGATTTTCGGCGTTGCGCTGCTGGCCGTCTGCATGCTGGCAGGCATGATCAGCGGTGAAGCCATTGGTCGGCTCATCGGCGTGGATGCAAACGTCGGTGGTGTGGGCATTGCCATGTTGCTTCTGATTATGCTGTCCAACCTGTCTCGGGAACGCTGGCAGCTCAACGTCACTACGGAATCGGGTGTGCGCTTCTGGAGCGCGATGTACATCCCCATCGTCGTGGCCATGGCAGCCAAACAGAATGTCATCGCGGCGGTTTCCTCAGGCTGGCTTGCGGTGATCGCGGGTGTGCTCGCGGTGGTGGTGAGTTTCGCGCTGGTACCTGTGCTTTCCCGAATCGGCCGGCGCGATGGCTGAATTGCAGGATATTCTGACGTCGGTTCTTACCCGTAACGGTCTCATAACCGCCTTTGTCTTCGTTGGACTCCTGATGGCGTTTTCCTACTGGCTTTCCGCGCGCTTGACGGGCGGCCGGCTGGAAGGCTCCGCTATCGCCATCACGCTTGGCCTGGTGCTCGCTTATTTCGGCGGCCTTTACACCGGAGGCTCCAAAGGGGTTGCTGATCTGCCGCTGCTGGCTGGCGTGGCGCTCCTGGGTGGGGCGATGTTCCGCGATTTTGCGATTGTCGCGACAGCTTTCGGTGCAGATCTCAGTGCCATTCGTCAGGCCGGCCTTGTGGGCGCGGTTTCGATCGTTCTGGGGGTGGTGGTGTCGTTTGCGGTGGGCGCCTGCGTCGCCCTGGCGTTCGGCTACACCGACGCGGTATCCGTGAGCACAATCGGTGCGGGAGCGGCGACCTACATCGTCGGCCCGGTGACCGGCACGGCACTTGGTGCCGGCAGCGATGTTATTGCATTGAGCGTAGCGGCGGGGCTGGTGAAGTCGGTGCTGGTGATGGTCGGCACGCCATTCGTTGCACCGCTCATTGGTCTGAACAATCCGCAGTCGGCCATGGTGTATGGTGGGCTCATGGGTACGACCAGTGGCGTTGCCGGTGGTCTTGCGGCGACCGACCCGAAGCTCGTTCCCTACGGCGCCATGACGGCGACTTTCTACACGGGAGCGGGGTGCCTGTTGGCTCCTTCCGTGCTGTATCTAATCGTGCGTGCCATTCTCTAGCGATGCTCTGCTGTTGCTCTCGATGTCGGCAGTGGCGCCAGCTCCGGGCTTCAGCTTCTTGATCTTAGCGTCGAATACCACACTGCGGTTTCTGCCGCCCTGTTTTGCGGTGTAGAGGGCCCGGTCAGCGTTGTCGATCAGTTCCGTGTAATCGTCTGGCATGGATGAGGTGCTGGCGATGCCGAGGCTGGCGGTCAGATGATCTATTGGCAAGGCACCACCCTCGGCGGCTCTGACGATTTCCTTGCGCATGCGCTCCGCCACCGCCAGCGCTTTGTCGGCTTCGAGATCAGGCAGCACCACCAGAAATTCCTCGCCGCCGTAGCGTCCTACAAGGTCGTATTCGCGGCTATTCTCCGCGAGTATCTTGGCCACTTTGCGGATTACGTCGTCACCCACCACGTGGCCGAAGGTGTCGTTGATCTTCTTGAAAAAGTCGATGTCGATCATGATCACGGACAGCGGCCGGTCTACACGCAGGGCTTTGGCAAAATCGCTGGCCAGGCGAGCGAGCAGGGCGCGACGGTTTGCCATGCCGGTGAGTGGGTCCTTAGTTGCGAGCGCTTCGAGCTCTCTGTTCTTATTCTCGATGGACGCCTGGGTGTTTTTGAGCAGCGTGAGGGCTTCTTCCAGCTCCTCGTTCTTTTTCTCGATGGCCGTCATGTCGTCCAGTGTCACCAGAAGTCCACGAGCTTCATTCTGCCCACCGCCGACGGTGGCGCAGTTGACCTTCAGGCGTCTTCTTTCGCCACCGGTCGTCAGGAGCGATAGGGGGCGCTCTGAGGAATAGGTGCCGCCTTCGATAGCGGTTTTCCAGGGTGAGATCCAACCGTCGTCGCGATGCCAGGGCCAGTCGTCGATGTTCTGACCTATCAGCTCTTTTTCCGTGCAGCCAATGATTCTCGCCATGGCTTCGTTCACCAGTGTCACCTTCATTTTGCGGTCGAGTATGACCACACCTTCAGACAACAGGTTGAATGCGTTGTTGACCCGCCCCGGCACTACCTGGCTCGGGGCGACCTGATTGAGCGCCTTGCGGAGAAAGAGCAGATAGAGCACGAAGCAGCTTGCCGAAATGAAACCGAAGTATGCGAGCTGCTTCGGCCAGAGCGGCGCCTGCTGGAAGGCGATGCCCACCTGGCCCCATTCTTCATGGCCACGAAAGATGGGCACGATCATGGTAGACAGCGTTGATTCGGTAGTGCCAACGAGCGATTGGATTTCGCCGCGCGCGGCAAGCTGCTCGCCGGCTGTGTTGGTGAGGGCGACACCGATGATGTCTTCGCTTCGATGTACGAAGGCCTCCAGCGTCTTGTCGATGGCTTCCCTATTGGCGCTTCCGGCCAGCACGGTGAGCTGAACCGCCATGGCTTCAGCCACCGCCTTGCGGGCGTCTCGCAGGGACACGTCGGCGTCGCCGCGCAATTTGAAAAAATCGGCGAACAGCACGACGCTGACAGTGAGCATCAGAAGGCTTACCG
>JAUIKX010000166.1 GCA_030430515.1 Gammaproteobacteria bacterium
ACCCGCGGAGATGCTGTGGGTGGGCAATATCTGGCCGTCTTCGTCCTGCATGAGATAGGTACGATTGCCGTGCAGCACACCGACCTCGCCAGCGCTGAGGGGTGCGGCATGCTCGCCGGTTTCGATGCCGTGGCCACCGGCTTCCGCACCGATCATCCGTACGTCGACATCGTCGATAAACGGATGAAAGAGACCAATGGCATTGGACCCTCCACCGACGCAAGCAACGAGAACGTCCGGCAGACGCCCGGCCTGAGCAAGGATCTGGCTGCGAGCCTCCTGACCGATGTGGCTCTGAAAGTCGCGCACCAGCATCGGATACGGGTGTGGCCCCGCGACCGTACCAATGATGTAGTGGGTGTCATCGATGCGCGTCACCCAATCTCTGAGCGCCTCGTTCATCGCATCTTTCAGAGTTCTGGTGCCGCTCGTCACCGGAATGACGTTGGCGCCGAGCAGTTTCATTCGGTAAACATTCAGGCTCTGACGATGTACATCCTCTTCGCCCATGAACACATCGCATTCAAGGCCCAGTCGAGCGGCAACGGTCGCGGTCGCGACACCATGCTGGCCAGCACCGGTCTCCGCAATGACGCGCGGTTTGCCCATGCGCTTGGCCAGGAGCGCCTGACCGATGGTGTTGTTCACCTTGTGCGCACCGGTGTGGTTCAGATCCTCGCGTTTCAGGTAGATCTGCACACCGTTGCCCAGCACCTCACTCAACCGCTCTGCGTGATACAGCGGCGAGGGGCGTCCAACGTAATGTGTGAGATCACGCTGCAATTCCTCCTGAAACTGAGCGTCGTCTTTCACCGACTCATACAGCTCTGCCAGCTCGTCCAGAGCTGCCGTCAGCGTTTCTGCCACGAAGCGCCCGCCGAAAATGCCGAAGTGACCGTCCTCAGACGGTTGGTTGTAGTTGCTACCGCTCAAGTCGATGACCTCGCTGCCTCAATGAATGCACTGACCTTGGCCAGATCCTTAACCCCTTTCGTTCCGCTCTCCACACCGCCGCTGACATCGACCCCACACGGGTGGGTTCGGGCGATTGCTTCCGCTACGTTGTCCGGCGTCAGCCCACCCGCAAGCAGCAGGTTCGTATCCAGCGATGTCGGCCAGATCGACCAGTCGAAAGACTGTCCGGTGCCACCGGATTGCCCGCCCACGTATGCATCGAGCAGCAATGCACGAGCAGCCGGATGCGATCTGGCAGCTCGGAGCGCATCGTCCGCCTCTCTCATGGCCACCGCTTTCAGATACGGCACACCAAACCGCTCGCATTCGCGAGCCGGCTCAGAGCCATGAAACTGAAGGTAGTCGACCGGACACCGTTCGAGCACCTGCTCGACCCACTGATGGGACGCGTCCATGAACACCGCAACCAGATCGACACGGCCCTTGAGCTTCTCTACGATCTGCACAGCTTCGGGCAACGCGATCTGTCTTGCCGCGCCCTGAACGAAGTTCAGACCGATCGCATCAGCACCCATCGCTGCAATGGCGGTCGCCTGGCTTTCGAGCGTCACACCACAGATCTTGGTAAGCGGCACAGCCGGTTCCCGTGGAAAAGGCGCGTAGTCTAGAGCCGCGGTTACAGGCTGTCGAGGGACGTTCTTGCGGCGAGCATCGGCGGCACCAGCCCTTGGGGCAGCGGCTCCGGCGACAACTCGTCCGGATAGCTCACACCCACGAGATACAAACCGTGCGCAGGCGCAGTCCTACCGATCGCTGCTCGGCTTCGCGCAGCTACAGCGGCGGAAAATCCCGCCACATCCTGCCGTCCCTGGCCGACATCGAGCAGGGCGCCAGCGATATTGCGCATCATGCGCAGCACGAACGCATTGGCACGCACATCGATCCCTACCAGCCGTCCCCAGCGATGCACCCTTGCATGGTGAACCAGCCGAAACGGGGAATGCGACTGACATCCGGCAGCCCGGAACGTCGAGAAGTCCTGCTCGCCGAGCAGATACTGCGCAGCCCTGTGCATGCGTGCATCGTCCAGCGGTTGGGTGAAATGCACCCGCCCTGCAGATAGAGGCTCCTCGTCGGATTCGAAGCACAGGTAGATATACTGCCGCCACAACGCAGAAAACCGTGCGTGAAAAGATTTGTTGACCGGCCTCGCCCACCGCACCCGCACACCTTTGGGAAGATGCGCGTTTACGCCCTTCGTCCAGGCTTTCAGCGGTCGGGCTACCGGAGTCGTAAAGCTGACGACCTGGTGTGTGGCGTGAACACCGGTATCGGTTCGACCAGCGGCTGCGACCTGAATCGGGCAATCAGCCACACGGGAAACTGCGTCTTCGAGCGCGGCCTGCACGCTTGGCGCATGCGCCTGGCGCTGCCAGCCCTGGAACGCATCGCCGTCGTACGCAACAGCCAGCGCAAGATATTCAGGCTGGCCCACGTTTTCTGTCAGGAAGCGAGACCATCCAGAAGATTCTGTGCGGTATTGCGCTGACTTTCGGAACCTTCCTGAAGCACTTCACCAAGAATGTCACGAGCGCCGTCTTCATCACCCATGTCGATATAAGCCTGAGCAAGATCGAGTTTGGTGTCGGCAGCATCAGCTTCACCGAGCAGATCATCTTCGAACAGATCGTCATCGGAATCGCTTTCGGTGACGCCGCCAAGGAGCCCGGCGCCGTGATCGACTTCGTCCAACGCTGGAACATCGGCATCGTCTGAGCGGCTGAACGACAGGATCTGTGCGCTATCCTCATCTTCCTGCGGGTCACCAGCGGGACCATCATCTTCAAGGTCCGACAGCACATCGTCCAGCACATCCAGGTCGTCGTCAGCTTCATCTACCGTGGTCACCGTCCCGAAGGACTCCGATGTGTCAGCCTCTCCGAGCAGGTCGGAATCCGCATCGAGTTCGGCAAGCAGATCTTCAATCTCGAGGTCGTCATCACCCGTCAGGTCGAGCCCTGCGCCCTGAGCCTCATCATCGGAAGCTGCGTCGCTCTGCTTGTCCGGGTCGAAATCCATGCCCAGATCACCGCCGAGCAGGTTGTCATCTGACGCGCCCCCCACCTGATCGTCGAGCGTTTCGTACTCGCCATCGTCATTATCGAGCCCCAGATCGAACTCTGAGTCGTCTTCGGATTCGACGGTTCCACCCAACAGGTCCCCAGCGCCGCCCAGGTCTTGAGCCTCTTCGCTTTCATCCGTCACCCCGCCAAGGATGTCGTCTTCAAAGCTGAGATCGAAGTCATCGTCCTGCTCAGACGCGCCGTCGCCGGTTTCGACACCCTGAAGCAGTTCATCGACCTCATTGCCCAGCTGCTCGAGCTCATCGAGTTCAGGTATCTCTCCGTCGACGGACACTTCATCCGTCAGCGTATCGTCCACTCCGCCGAGAAGATCGTCGACCGTCGTTTCGATGGTGTCTTCGGAATCCAGATCATCCAGCTCATCGAGCAGATCGAACTCCGACTCATCATCTTCTTCACTCTGTCCTGCGTAAGCACCGGCAGCACCTGCGCCGGCTGCGACAACACCTGCCGCAAGTGCGCCCGCACTGCTGTCATCGCCATCGTCAAACGTGGATTCTTCACCTTCCGGCAGGGAGTCCTCGAGTTCGCGAGCGGCAAGCAGAATGTCCTGATCCGAACAGCGCTCCATCAGTTCCGGCAGATGGCTGTCGAAGGTCTGTCTGTCTCCACCGGCCACCGCTACTTCGAGCAGCTTCAGGCGGACGTCATGACGGTTGGGGTCTTCCTCAAGCGCGCCGGTCAACAGACCGATCGCGTGCGGATAACGGCCATAGGCGGCATAAATGTCTGCCTCACCGATCACGTCGCTGGTCTGCAGTGACGGTGCGGATGTGGCCCCGACATCATCAGTACCCAGGTCGTCAGCAAACTCCACCTGGTCATCGTCATGACCTTCCTCTTCGAGCTGCGCAAGGATGTCCATGTCAACCTCAGGGTCGGCACTTTCATCACCGCTGAGATCGAAAGCGTCGTCCAGCTCTTCGTCTTCGGTGTCCCGGCCTGCAGCCGAATCGGACACATCGCCAATCATGAAGTCACCGGCCGCTTCTTCAGCCTGCGGGGCGTTTACCGCTTCCGCGTATGCTGCATCATGCGAAGCCTGCTGACGGCGTCGGAACCAGATGAACGCACCGATCAGAGCCAGTACCAAAGCCGCCGCACCGGCTGCAAGCGTCATGCTGGGAGACTTCCAGAATGGCGTGCCTGCATCATCTGCGGGGCGGCTTTGGGTCGGGCTCTGCGGACGCTGATTGAGATTCTTGAGTTCAGCTCGAGTCTTTTCCAACTGCTCCCGAAGGGCAGCCAGCTCCTGATCCTGAACCTCCAGGCGCCGATCACGCACGGCGATCTGGTCGGTGGACTGCTGGCGCTCACGATCCAGCTGGTAGCTCAGCTCGTCGATCTCACGACTGAGACGTTCATTCTCTTCCGCCACCTGCGAGCCGGAACGGCTGGTGCCCTGGGCAACATCGCCTTCACCGGCGACGATCTGCAGCGTGCCGCCTTCGACCTGCTCCCTCGGGGCTGCCGGGGAACGGTCTGTCGTGGCGTCGACCTGCTGCCTCAGTTCAGGTGTCTGTGTATCGCGCGCGGCAACCTGCTCGCGGGCTGCGGGGCGCGCGATGCCGCGCCACACGTCAGCCTGCCGGCTCACCTCGGCAGTCGCTTCAGCAACCGTGAGAGACTGCGCTTCCGACTGAGACGGCATGCGGAGTACATAACCCGCCTTCATCAGATTGATGTTGCCGTCGATAAAGGCTTCAGGGTTGGCCCGCTGAATCGCGAGCATGTACTGGTTGACGCTGACCTGCTCGCTGGGCCGGTTGCGGTACGCCACCGACCACAGCGTGTCGCTTCGCCCCGTCATCATTTCTCCCCTCGGGGAGCTGGAGCCACCCAGAGAAACCTGAGTGCCTCTCTGTGATGGCCGGCCCGACACCCGGCCCGAAGGCGGTGGCGGGCTGGGCGCCACGGAACGTGCAGGGGGTGCAGACACCACCTCACGCTCCGCCCTCACCGGTGCCTGCACGGTAGCCGTGTAAGTCGGCGGATCGAGCAGCACGGTGTACTCCTTGAGCAGCCGGCCCTGAGGCCAGAGCACCTCAACCAGAAAGTTCAGGTAAGGCTCTGCCATCGGCTGAGCGCTGGATACCCGAATCACCGGCTCGCCATCAGCCATTTCTACGGCGAAACGCAAGCTGGTCAGAAAGAAGAAACGCTCGACACCCACCCGTTCGAAATCTTCACGGGTCGCCAGTGAAACGATGACCTCGGTAGCCTGCAGACCTTCCGCATCGTAGAGCGGAATGGAGGCGCTGAATCTTTCGTTGAGATGAGAGTCGAGCTCGATGTCACCAAGGCCGAGAGCCAGCGCTTGATGCGGCAGACAGACAGCGAGCAGGAGTGCCGCGCTGCTGCGAGCGATCATCCGGACAACCATAGGTAAATATCCTCCTGCGAAGAACCTGAATACACGTCTAGGGGTTTTGGCGTGACGCGTGTCGCGTCCTGAGGTCTGGTTCACTCGCATCCCATCAAATCCATGTGTGGCAACCTATCGCATACACTGCGTTTCCGGGCACCGTGCAGCTTCTGCAGCTCGGTGCTCAGCCCGGCCATCAGCCCGACTGCGCAGCGATCCTTCCCTGTTCCATGAGAACAGAGATCCAATCAAAGCTTCGAACAAACAAAGACAACCGCCAGGTAACTCCTTCCCGAAGGCACCTTAGCTTAAGCCGGATGTGCAATGTATGGCCTAAGTATCACTTTTTTCTAGTGAAACTTTCCAGGGCAATCTCTCAAATTGCCCTGAAAACTGCGACGCATTCTGCGCGTTTACACGGCTGTTGTCTCGCTGAGGGTCGTAAAATTGGAGCCTTCAGCCACAAACTAGAAGGCGTTCTGCCAGAAAACCGCACGCCATCGGCAAGATAATAGACGTTACAGCAGATTCTGCTCGATCAGCAGCTCAGCGATCTGAACGCTGTTGAGCGCCGCTCCCTTACGTACGTTGTCTGAAACCACCCACATGTCGAGGCCATTGGGGTGGGAAAGATCCTTGCGCAGCCGACCGACGAACACAGGATCGGTTCCGGCCGCCTCCACGACAGCCGTGGGATAGGAAGCCGCATCCTGAGCCAGCACGACCCCCGGGGCATCCCGAAGCAGCGCCTCGGCGCGCGACAGATCGATGGGCTCCCGGGTTTCTATGTGCACCGCCTCCGAATGGCCGAAGAAAACTGGAATGCGCACGCAGGTGGGATTCACCGAAATACGATCGTCTTCAAGAATCTTGGTAGTCTCCCAGACCATTTTCATCTCTTCTTTGGTGTAACCGTTTTCGAGAAAAACATCGATCTGCGGGACGGCGTTGAAAGCAATCTGCCTCGGCACGACCTTGCTCTCGATCGGCTTGCTGTTGAGCAGGTTGGCCGTCTGGGCCGCCAGCTCGCGCACACCGCCCGCACCGGCGCCGGAAACCGCCTGATAGGTGGCAACATTGATACGACTGATACCGACCGCATCGTGAATGGGCTTCAACGCCACGACCATCTGTATGGTCGAGCAGTTTGGGTTGGCAATGATGTTGCGGGCTCTGAAGTCGCTCAGCCGGTGCGGGTTCACCTCGGGGACGATCAACGGTATATCGTCGTCGTAACGGAAGTGCGAGGTATTGTCGATTACCACGCAACCCGCTTCTGCCGCCTTAGGCGCATATTCAGCGGACAGTGCTCCACCGGCCGAAAACAGGCCAATCTGCACCTGAGAGAAATCAAACTGATCAAGCCGCTTTACCGCAATGTTCCGACCACCGAATGAGATACGCTTGCCTTCGGAGCGCTCGCTGGCCAGTAGAAACAACTCTCCAACGGGAAACTTGCGCTCCGCGAGAATTTCGATCATCGCTTCGCCAACTGCGCCGGTGGCGCCGACTACAGCAACGTTCACCTTGCCGCTCATTGATCGTTCTCCAACGCTGCCAGCACCGCATCGCCCATAGCGCGCGTACCAACCTCCTTCATGCCTTCACCGCTCCCCAGTATGTCCGCGGTTCGATAGCCGTCGCGCAGCACCCGACCGACCGCCTTCTCGATGCGGTCCGCACATCGCGGTGCATCCAGGCTGTAGCGAAAGGCCATGGCAACGGACAGGATCGTTGCCAGAGGGTTGGCTTTGTCCTGACCCGCGATGTCCGGAGCCGTGCCGTGCACCGGCTCGAACATCCCCAGACCGGAAGCGGCGAGAGAAGCCGACGGCAGCATGCCGAGGCTGCCCGTCAGCATTGCGGCCACGTCAGAAAGGATGTCGCCGAACATATTGCCGGTCACCACTACATCGAACTGTTTCGGGGCGCGCACAAGCTGCATGGCGGCGTTATCGACATACATGTGCGACAGCTCAATATGGCTGAATTCCGCCTCGTGCAACGCGATGACCACATCCCGCCAGAGCTGGGTGACTTCCAGCACGTTGGCCTTGTCCACCGAACAGACGCGCCCGCCCCGCTTCTCGGCCAGCTCGAAGGCGACGCGGGCGATCCGCTCGATTTCGTGCTCGCGATATATGTAGGTATTCACGCCAACCCGCTCGTTGCTCTCCTCATGCACACCACGTGGCTCACCAAAAT
>JAUIKX010000167.1 GCA_030430515.1 Gammaproteobacteria bacterium
CGAACGGCGGCGGTAAGCCCAGTGGCGATCTGGCTGCGAAGATCGACAGCGCATTCGGCGGTTACGATCAGTTTGCAGAAGCGTTCTCACAGGCAGCAGCGACCCAGTTCGGTAGCGGCTGGGCCTGGCTTGTGCTCGACGGCGACGCGCTGAAGATCACCAAAACTGCAAACGCGGAGACGCCGCTGACTACGGGCGTTAAACCGCTGCTGACCATCGATGTGTGGGAGCACGCGTACTATCTGGACTTCCAGAACAAGCGCCCTGACTACATCAAGACGTTCCTCGAAAGCCTGGTGAACTGGGACTTCGCGGCTGCGAACCTCGGCTAGCCACTCGGGCGGCTAACGGTGTATCCGGTGCGAAGGCTCTCGCACCGGATACATGATCGCCCCCTGGCCTTGCGCAGCCCCTGCGGTCAGGCAACCATTCTCTCGAACGCTGCGCTGTGCGGGTCGGTGTCTTCCTGCGGCTGTAGGGCGGCCTTCAGCGCCTCCCATTCTTTCAACATTTCGTTCCGCAGCTTATGTGCGTCAGACAATGCTCGCGCACAGCCTGTGATGCCGAAGTAGAGCCTGCCGTTGTAGCTCTGCACAGTGATGTTCAGGCCGAGCCCGTGTGCCGGCACCGACACCGGATAGTGGGTCAGCATCTCGGCGCCCGCGAGATAACGTGTTTTCCGCGGCCCGGGCACGTTGGATATCACCACGTTGAACGGTGAGGGCGGCGTCGTCCCTGTTGCCAGGTCCCGGCGCAGCTCCTGGGCGGCGCTCCACTGGAAGATGGCGGTATCTACGGCACGCCACGAAGTCGTATTCATTCGGGCCAGCTCGACAGTCAGCCGCTTGGCAAAACCGCTCGCACGATGGATGAACTGCAACCGATGTGCGGGGTGGTCGATGTGGGTGCCGAGCGCAACGCGCATCATGGTCACCTGATTATCGAACGAGCGATCGCGGCGGTTGCGCAGGCTGACCGGCACACCGCTTTGCAGCGAGGCATCTGGAAGCTGGTTGCGCTCGCGCAGGTAACGCCGCAGGCCGCCAGCGCAGATGGCCATGAATACCTCGTTCAGCGAAACCCCTGCACTGCGTGCCAGTTGCTTCGCGGCGTAGAGGGGTAGCTCGCCGCTGGCAAAGCATCGCTCGGCACCGATCCGTTTGTTGAACGGGGTGCGCGGGGCGGTAGCGTTTGCGAGCGTCAGCGCCGCTTCCGGATTGGCCAGTAGCTGAGTGGTCCGCATCTGCGCTTCCAGGCGAGCTGGCCATGCGTGCCAGTTGTCGATCTGATTCGTCATCATGCCCACAGAGCGGCTCAACCACTCCTGCAGGGGGGTTGCTCGGGGCGCGATGGTCGCATCCTGCAACTTCGCGGGCCTGCACGTTGCCGTGGGGTCTGAGAGGCGCTCAATGGCGATCTGCCCCGCAGCGCCGTCGATGCACGCGTGATGAATGCGGTTGTACAGCGCCACACGGCCGTCGGCCAACCCAGTGACCAGGGTCATGTCCCACAGCGGTTGATCTCTCGGCATCGGCATCTCGTGCAGGCGGGCGATGGTCCGGTCCAGGCTGGCCTGGTCGCCGCGACCATCCACCGCGCAGATCCGCAGATGTCTGTCGATGTCGAAATCGTCGTCTCCCTCCCATTGCAAGGTCGCTGAATTCAGCTTCCGGGTGAGGTAGTCCACTTCGAACCGACGGCGGTGGAGCATCTCCCGAAGCTGAATCATGTAGCGCTCCGCGTTCATGCCCTCTGGAAGGGCAAGCACCTGCACACTGGCGATGTGCATCGGCGAGCTATCAGTTTCGAAGTAGATGAAACCGGCGTCCGTTGCGCTCAGATCTTTGCCCATGGTTCGTTGCGCTCCTTACGCAGCTTTCGGTTCTACGGTCGGTGTTCCGGTGCGTCTTTGGTGCTCGGTGTTCATGGCTTCGAATAGCGCTGAGGTTGCGTCGGCCACAGATGTTCCTTCCGCGAACTTCTGCGGTGGCAGAATCGTTGCGTACGCCGGACCCGGCACGACTTCCTTCTGCCCCTTCGGGCGCAACGCTTTCAGACCGTGCATGTAGATCGGTACGACGGGCACGTTGTTTTCCAGAGCCAGGATGCTCACGCCGTGCTTGAAGTCACCCAGAGCACCCTTCGTGGCGCGTGTGCCCTCCGGAAACAGAAAGATGTGGTTGCCCTGCTTGAGCAACCAGTCAGCGTAAGACAAAGCCCGCTTGCCTCCGCCGCGCAGGATCGGGAAGTTGCCCATCGCCAGAGATTGATACCAGGGCTTGAGAATCAGCTTCTTTCGTCCTTTGATGAACCAGCGGTCCTGCGCCGCGCCAAAGAGCAGCTTCCTGCGCACGGGTTCTGTCAGTGCCTCCATCACCAGGAGCGTGTCCAGGTGGCTCTGGTGGTTACCGATGAAGATGCAGGGTCCATCCAGCTGATTCAGGTGCTCCCGACCTTCGACGGATACCTCGGTGAAGGCTTCCTGGCTCCAGCGATCGTATGCGTGCCAGCGAAGCGCCCGCCTTGCCAGACGCGCCCACCCCTGAACCTGCCATCGATGAGGGCCGACGTACTTCGATTCGTCCTGTTCGTACAGAGTGGGGACTTTCTTTTTTCTGACGCTGATGAGTTCGCCGGCCATGAGAACCTCCTTTCAGGTTCGGTGTTGCGTTATCTGTGGGATCGCAAATTCCATGCCAGGGAAAAAGCCGGTTTATGGGCCGGAATCTGCGCTCCCGGTGCTGTTTCAGTGCAGTTGTGCTGCGCTGCAGCACCTGTATGGGGCGGCCAAGGTAAACGGCGTTGATGACGGCATCATGTCAGCACGCTTGCGGTAGCGTGATGCAGCCGCCAAACTGGTCAGTTCGTTTAGTTGCGAGGGGATCGCGGGGATATGAAAGACTTTTCAGGGCAGATCGCCTTCATTACGGGCGGCGCTTCGGGAGCCGGACTCGGCCAGGCCAAAGTGTTCGGTAGAGCCGGTGCATCGGTGGTCATCGCAGATGTGCGGTCAGACGCGGTGGAAGGTGCGGTAGCGGACCTCGAGTCTGAAGGCATCAAAGCCCACGGGATTGTGCTGGACATCACCGACCGTGCCGCCTATGACCGAGCAGCCGATGAGGTTGAGGCCGTGTTTGGCGGTCCGCCCACGCTGCTTTCCAACACCGCGGGCGTCAACAGCTTCGGGCCGGTGGAAAATACCACTTACGACGACTACGACTGGATCATCGGCGTCAATCTCAACGGCGTGATCAACGGTATGGTGACTTTTGTGCCGCGTATGATCGCTGCAGGCAGGCCGGCGCATATCGTTACGGTCTCTTCCCTGGGCGGATTCATGGGCAGCGCTTTCGCGGCACCGTACTCGGCCGCCAAGGCGGCGGTGGTCAACCTCATGGAAAGCTATCGCGATGGCCTCGCGCAGTACGGTATTGGTGTCTCGGTGGTCTGTCCGGCCAACATCAAGTCGAATATTGCCGAAGCGTCGAAGTTGCGCCCCGCGGAGTTCGCCAACAGCGGCTACGTCGAAAATGAGGAGTCGATCGCTTCCCTGCACAGCATTCATCGCCACGGCATGGAGCCGGAGGTGCTGGCCGAGCACATAAAAACGGCCATCGAGAACGAAGATTTTTATGTGATTCCCTATCCCGAGTCCCGTGAGCTTCTTGAAATGCGTTTCAACGCAGTGCTCGACTCGGTGCCTGGTGTCGAAACCGATCCGGAAGGGGTCAGGCAGCGCAACGAGGCGCTGGCAAACTGGGCCGCGGAACGGGCGGAAGTGTTCAATGAAGAAAGCAAAAACGACTGACAGGAGCGTACAAACATGTTGACCCTTTACAGCTTTGGCCCCGGTGCCAACTCTCTGAAGCCGCTCCTGGCTCTGCACGAAAAAGGCGTAGAGTGGACGCACCGTTTCGTCGATCCCGGCAAGTTCGAGCAGCACTCGGACTGGTTCAAAAAGATCAATCCACGCGGCCAGGTGCCCGCACTGGAGCACGACGGCAAGATCATCACCGAGTCCACGGTCATCTGTGAATATCTGGAAGATGTGTACCCGAATATTAACCCCCTGCGGCCGGCGGATCCCTACAAGCGGGCCGAGATGCGGGTGTGGACCAAATGGGTCGATGAGTACTTCTGCTGGTGTGTGTCGACCATCGGCTGGGCGCGCCACATCAAAGATCTGGCCAACAGCATGACCGAAGATGAGTTTGAGGCGCACCTTGCCAACATCCCGATACCCGAGCAGCGCGTCAAATGGCGCCGTGCCCGCGATGGTTTCCCGCAGGAGATGCTCGACGAAGAGATGCGCAAGATCGGCGTCTCGATCGCGCGCCTTGAGGAAACCCTGAGCAGGCAGGACTATCTGGTCGAAGGAGAGTATTCTCTTGCGGATATCTGCAATTTTGCCATCGCCAACGGCATGCAGTTCGGCTTTCCGGAGCTCGTCAACGAGCAGGACACCCCCGGACTGATGGCCTGGATGGCGCGGATCAATGAGAGACCCGCCTGCAAAGAGATGTTTGAGGCGGTACCGAGGGAGAATCTCAAGCCGGAGGACTGATCGTGGCCGAATCCTACGATATCTATGCAGCACCAGACCCTGAACTCGAACCCGGTGAGGCGCGGTGCCCGGGGCCGAGCGTGCAGGACGTCCTGGAAAGCGACCAGGGCCAAACCCCTGAAACGCTCAAGGCGCAGAGCTACAGTTACATGGGTAATGAGGATCTGCCGTTCGACCGCTACACCTCCCAGGAGATGTACGATCTCGAAGTAGAGCGCCTATGGACGCGCACCTGGCAGTGGGCCTGTCGCGAAGAGCACATCCCCGATCCGGGCGACTACTACGTTTACGACATCGCGCACTACTCGGTCATTGTTGTGCGTGGCAACGATCGACAGGTGCGAGCCTTTGTCAACAGCTGCCCTCATAGGGGTATGCAGTTCGTCGATTCCTACGAGCAGGGCAAGTGTAAGCAGTTTCTGCGCTGCCCGTTTCACGGTATGTCCTGGAACCTGGATGGCGGCCTGCGGGAGATTCCCTGCCGCTGGGACTTCCCTCATGTGAAGGATGACGAGTTCACTCTGGATGGGGTCGCTTGCGATATCTGGGGTGGTTTCGTGTTCATCAACCTCGATGAAAATGCCCAGCCGCTCGACGACTACATGGGCGTGCTTCCGGAGCATTTTGCCGGCACACCGCTCGAAGACCGCTACGTTGCGCTGCATACGCAGAAAGTGCTGCATGGCAACTGGAAGATGGTGATGGAGGGCTTTCTGGAAGCGTTCCATGTGCTGGCGACGCACCCGAACCGGCTGCAGCTTTCCAGCTGGGCCAATACCCAGTACGACCTCTTCGGCCCGCACGTTTCCCGCTTTCACCAGCCGCTGACCAGCGGTAACGCGGTTCATCCACGGCCGCTGAACGAGCGGGAAGTCTACGCTGAGCTGGGCCATGACCCAGACGAGTTGCCGGAGGGTGAGACGGCACGCAACGCCCATGCGGCGAAGCTGCGTGAGTCGCTTTCGAAAGAGCTGGATGTGGATCTGTCTGACGTGCCGAACGCCATTCTTCTGGACTCCATCGAGTATCACCTGTTTCCGAATGCCTGCTTCTTTCCCGGCATCAACATTCCCCTGATTTATCGCTTCCGTCCGCTCGGGGTGGATAAAACCCTGCACGACATCATGATGCTGAAACCGGTGCCAAGATCGGGAAGGCCCGCGCCGGTCGAAGCGGCCAGCCTCGACCTGGAGACCTCCTATACCACCGTGGAAGGCTTCGAGTATCTGGGGCTCGTGCTCGATCAGGATTCAGACAACTTCAAGCGGCAGTGGGCCGGCATGCGGACTTCGCGAAAAAAGGGACAGACCCTTGCCAATTACCAGGAAGTACGTATCCGTCACTTCCACGAAACCCTGAACAGCTATCTGGAGGCGGGACGTTGAGTGAGTGGGAAGCCAAAGCCGAGATCAAGGAGCTGAAACATCTCTACGCCCGCGCCACCGACCTCATCGGTACGGGTGAAGCGGACGCCGTGGAAGAGGGACGTGCCATCTATCATCGTATCTATACCCCAGACGCGGTGATCGGAGCGGGTGGTATTGAGGCGGTGACCGGACCCGATGCCTGGGTGGATGTGGTTCGCGAGGCGCTTGCCGAGTACAGCGTTACTCAGCACCTCATCGGCACGCAGGTTGTTTCGCTCGACGATTCCGGTACTGGTGGTCAGATGCTGAGCTACCTGCAGGCCTGGCATGCGCGAGCAGATGGCCACCTGTTTCACTTTCTGGGCACCTACAAAGAAGTGGTGCGACGCAATGCCGAGGGGCGCTGGCAGATAGCCGAGATGTACCTGGAGCCGGCCTCTACGGACTACCGTCAGCTCGGCGAGCCGGAGGGCTGAACCGACCAGTTTCCGTCGTCAACGCGCACGCGCGTCTCGTGTAGCGGCTCAAGGGTGGAGCGGTGGCCGATCGACATGATTGCCGTTTGCGGGAGCTGCCGTTTGATCGTAGCGTACAGGTCCGCTTCCGACGCTTCGTCCAGAGATGCGGTGGCTTCATCCAGCAGCAGGTAGTCGGGCCGATGCAGGAGCGCCCGGGCGATTGCGAGCCGTTGCTGCTCGCCACCTGACAGGATTCTGTCCCAGCGGTTCCACTCATCCAGGCGTTTGGCAAAACGTTGCATTCCCGTCTGTTCGAGCATGCTCCGGTAAGCATCGCTGTTCCAGGTTTCCGCAGGCAGCGGGAAAGCCATCGCCTCCGCCAGCGTGCCGTGCGGGATGTAGGGTTTCTGCGGAAGTACGAGGAGCTTGGTGCCCTCCGGGATGCGAACGTCGCCGCTCGCAAACGGCCAGATGCCGGCGATGACCCGGAAAGTTGTCGATTTGCCTGATCCGGTTGCGCCGTTCACGAGCACGCTGCTACCCGGCAGCAGCGTCATGGGCTCGGCATGTATCAGTGCCGTGCCGTCTGGTAGCGTCACCCTGGTTTCACCCAGCTCCAGCCCGGTGCCCCCCTCGCGGATGGAAAACGTGGCGTTGGCCGATTGCGTTCCTGCTTCTGTGAGAGATGAGTTCAAGCCCGTGAGACGGTCGGCGATCGCTTTCCATTCTGCGATGAGCGCATAGTTGGTGACGAAGAATGCGAGCGCTGCCTGAACAGACATGAAGGCGGAGGAAATCTGCATCAGTTCTCCGAACCCCACCACCCCGGCAAAAAATGCGGGAGAAACCAGCAGCGCTGGCAGGATGAGCGTGATGCTGCTGATGCTGCCGGTGACACCGCTGAGCTTCACCTGGCGCATCATCAGCCGATGCCAGTTTCTGGCTACGTGCGCGAATCGGTCCATCAGTCTCTGGTGCTCGACGTTCTCACCTTTAAGCAGTGCGATCTGTTCGGTGTGCTCACGTACGCGGATCAGATCGTAGCGAAAATCCGCCTCATATCGCTGCTGGTTGAAGCGAAGCGGAATCAGCTCGCGACCGAAAATGTGCGTCAGGCCCGTGCTCAGAACGGCGTAGATCAACCCGGCCCATAACAGATAGCCCGGAATGAAATGGGCCTCGCCGTCCCAAACGAAGGGCACCTCTTCAGAGAGATTCCAGAGGATGACGG
>JAUIKX010000168.1 GCA_030430515.1 Gammaproteobacteria bacterium
TTGCTGGCGGCATTCTTCTCCTGTGGGTGTGCTGGAAGATGTACCGCCAGATCGTCGCTGGCGATGAGCACGATATCGAAGCGATAGAAAGCAACGTCCAAAGCAATAAGATTTCCGGGCCAGCCATGGGTTTCGGTGCCGCCGTCACCCAATCCTGGGGCGACCCTGCGCTTGCAGAGGCTGCCGAGAGAATCGTTGCGAAGGTGCACGCGGTGGTGCCCGAAAGCCTGAGGCACGGTATGGAAACCAGCCACCTGGTTGTGCCCAGGCTCGCCTATACGAGGGCAAGCGGCGAGATGCTGGGGGTGCTCCGCCAGGCCGTCAACGATCGGCGCTACCTGCACATCGATTACCGGGATGCCGGCGACCTGGACACACAGCGCACAGTACGCCCTCTGGTGCTGCTTTACTGGGGAAACACCTGGACCCTTGGCGCATGGTGCGAGCTGCGCAGCGACTTCCGCACCTTCCGGGTGGACCGGATCACAAGCCACAAGGTGCTCGACCGCTGCTATCCCGATGAGCCTGGCCGTCGGCTGAACGACTACCTGCCCCGCGCAGGAAAAAGCGCTTAGCAAACCGAATTGGGCAACGGCCGGCCCTCAAAATAGGCCGCGATGTTTTCTGCGGCCATAAACCCCATGGCCTCGCGCGTTGCCTGGGTCCCGCTGCCCTGATGCGGCAGCAACACGACGTTTTCGAGCTGCTTGAGTAACGGGTAAACCAGCGGCTCTTCTTCGTAAACGTCCAGCCCCGCTCCAGCGATCCGCCCGGCGGCCAGGGCCGCAGCCAGGGCCGCCTCATCGACGACATCGCCTCGTGCCGTGTTGACCAGAAAAGCTTCCGGACGCATGAGGCTCAATCGTTGCGCGTTGATCAGGTGGCGGGTTTCCGCATTGCTCGGACAGTTCAAGGACACAAAGTCAGCGGCGCCGAGCAACGTCTCGAGCGACACGAATTCAGCACCCAGCTCCGCTTCAAGCTCCGGCGAACGGCTGCGGTTGTGGTAGCTGACCCGCATGCCGAAGCCGTGCACGGCCCGGTGGGCCAGCGCCGCGCCGATACGCCCCATACCGATGATGCCGAGACGGGCACCACTCACCTGGGTGCCGAGGAGCGAGGTTGGCGACCAGCCCGCCCAGCGATCCCCGCGCAGCATCCGCTCACCCTCTCCCGCTCGTCGGGCGACCATGAGAATGAGCATCATGGCGATATCCGCGGTGGCTTCCGTCAGCACACCGGGCGTGTTGCTCACTCGTATACCCAGCTGCTCGGCAACGCTGATATCGATATGATTGAAACCCACTCCAAAATTGCCGATCATCCCCGCCCGACGGTCGGGGTCAGAGAGCATTTGCGCATCCAAGCTGTCCGTAACCGTCGCACCCAGCGCATCACAGCTACGCAGCGCTTCGACAAGCGCCTCGCGGCTCATGGGCATGTCGCGCTCATTGCGCACAAGCTCGAATTTCTGTGCAAGCGCAGCTTCGCAGGCAGCCGGCCAGCGACGGGTCAGGATGACTCTGGGTAAAGGCATGGAATGCACTAATCTGAAGAAGACCGGTTGGTCATTCTATAGATCAGCTGCGCCGCAACACAGCGCCGATAAAGCAAAGAGACAGACAGATGGACTACCACCTGAGCGAAGACCAGCAAGCCATAGTCGATATGGCTCAGAGGTTTACCGCAGAACAGATCACGCCCTACGCGGCACAGTGGGACGAAAACCACGAACTGCCCCTCGAGACGCTGGAGAAAGCCGCCGAGTTGGGCTTCGGCGGCATCTACGTCAACGAGGACGTCGGGGGTTGCGGTCTGGGGCGTCTTGAATCGGCCCTGATCATGGAAGCCATGGCTTACGGTTGCCCCTCGACATCCGCGTTCATCTCCATTCACAACATGGCCGCCTGGATGATCGACCTGTACGGCAGCGACGAACTGCGGCATCGGTACCTGCCCAGGCTCGTCACCATGGAGCACATTGCCAGCTACTGCCTCACGGAGCCCGGCGCCGGCTCTGATGCTGCGTCTCTGAAGACCAGCGCCGAGCGAGACGGCGACCACTACATCCTCAACGGCGCCAAAGCGTTCATTTCCGGGGCGGGCAGCAACGACATCTACGTCGTCATGGCGCGCACAGGAGCGCCGGGTGCGGCCGGCATATCGACCTTCGTTGTGGAAAAGGACTCAGAAGGTCTGTCATTCGGCGCCAACGAACGAAAAATGGGCTGGCATTCCCAACCCACGGCCATGGTGATGTTCGACAATGTCCGCGTGCCGGTGGAAAATCTTGTCGGCGAGGAAGGCATTGGCTTTAAGATTGCCATGGCCGGCCTGGACGGCGGCCGGCTCAACATCGGCGCATGCTCTCTGGGCGGCGCGCAACGATGTCTGGACGATGCCGTGAACTATGTGAAGGAGCGCAACCAATTCAATCAGCGGATTGCAGATTTTCAGAATACCCAGTTCATGCTGGCCGACATGCGCACACGGCTGGAGGCCGCACGCGCACTTCTGTACATGGCCGCGCTGAAGGTCACCGAGGGTGCACCGGACAAAACGGAGTTTGCCGCCATGGCCAAGCTGATGGCCACGGAAACGGGCTCCTCCGTCGTGGATGGCGCCATGCAGCTGCATGGTGGTTACGGTTTTCTCATGGACTATCCCGTAGAGCGTTTTCTTCGCGACCTCCGTGTACACCAGATTCTCGAAGGCACCAGCGAAATCATGAAGTACGTGATCGGCAGAAAAATGGTCAGCTGATCGGCCTGCTGTCTGGCGTCCTCATCACGGGCACCGTTGCGGCAGACTTCCAGGGCTGCGTTTCCGATCTGGCCATCCGGGCCCGGCAGGAAGGCATCAATCCGATCGTCGTGGACTCCGTGCTCGGCAACGTTCGGCAGAACGAAGATGTCCTCGAGAACGACCGCGCACAGCCCGAATTCACGCGCACCTTCGCCGGCTACTATCCCACCCGCGTCAACGACCGGCGCGTATCCAGAGGCCGGGAGCTGCTCGACCAGCACGAACAGCTGCTCATCAGCATTCAGCACGACACCGGCGTGCCGCCACACTACGTGCTCGCGTTCTGGGGGCTCGAAACCAACTACGGCGGCTATCTGGGCAACTACTCCGTACCCGACTCGCTGGCCACGCTCGCCTGCGATTCCCGGCGCAGCGATTACTTCTCCGGCGAGCTGATGAACGCACTCCGCATCATAGAACGGGGTGACGTCGCCGCCGCCGACATGAAAGGATCATGGGCCGGTGCCATGGGCAACGTGCAGTTCATGCCCAGCGCCTATCTGAAGCATGCAGTCGATGCAGATGGCGACGGTAAACGTGATCTCTGGGGTAGTACGACCGACGCTCTGGCTTCCGCCGGACGTTTTCTCGAGGCTCTGGGTTGGCAGCGGGGACTGCGCTGGGGTCGGGAAGTGTCCTTGCCGGAGGACTTCGACTTCAGCCGGGTCGGCGAGTCTCAACCACTGCACGTATGGACGGAGATGGGTGTCACATCCACAGCCGGCGCCGCCCTGCCACCACTCGAAAACGAAGCGAAGATCCTGCTGCCCGCCGGGCACGATGGGCCCGCTTTCATCACCTACCACAATTTCAACGTGATCATGGGGTGGAACCGTTCGGAGTACTACGCGCTGACGGTCGGTCGCCTGGCCGACCGAATCGCCGGCGCCGGCAGGCTGGCGCGTGCCATACCCGACGGGCCGAAAAAATGGCCGCTGGCGACTGTCCGCAGGCTTCAGGAGGTGCTGGCCGAACGAGGCTTCGCACCCGGCTCGGCGGATGGCTTTTTCGGACCGGCCACGCGAAAGGCCTTAGCGGCGTTTCAGGCGTCCCTCGGCCAGGTGGCCGATGGTTACCCCCACCCGGCCACGCTGGATGCGCTCGGCATTCAGCCGGAGTGACAGGCATAGACCTGATATTCCACCGCGCTGGGTAGGAGCCGCCCTTCTGCTACTGCAACGGTGCGGTTCAACCAGTTGTAACGCTCGTCGCCACACTCGAAGCGCGGCTGCGTGACAAACTGATGCTCACCGAACTGCGACTCGCTGCGCCGGTCCTTCGGGAACTCCAGGAAGCCGGTGTAGGTCATGTAGATCATGGCGCCATCGTCGGTCTTGAGCACCAGGCGCACGTCCAGATGACAGAAGCCGCCATCATCGATCACAGCCCAGTCGGCGCCCGGCGTCAGCACCTGCCCTTTGAGCTTTTCGCCCTCGAAAGAGCCGCCTGTGACATCGGCAATGGCACGAGTGCCGCGTCCCGAAGCGCCAATCATGTGGGTATCGCCGAGATTGGCGCGGATCAGAAACAGGGGTTCGAGTTGCATATTGGTCTCCTAAACAAGTCCTCGTACGGGAAGCAACGCGCCATGCACAGCGCTCGCTGCATCGGAAAGCAGGAAGCACACGACATTGGCAAGATCGCCTGGCTTCACCCAGGTGCCATGGTCCGCAACCGGCATGTCAGCTCGATTTCGCGGCGTGTCGATCAGAGAAGGCAATACGGCGTTGACGTTGACGCCCGACGCTCGCACTTCATCAGAAAGCGCTTCGGTGAGCCGCATGACCGTGCTCTTGGCTGCGGTGTACGCGCCCATCTGCCCGACACCGTGCAGCGCGCCAAGCGCGCCGACGTTGACCACAGAACCACGCCCGCGCTCGACGAGGACAGGTACGGCAGCGCTCAGCATGCGACGCAGGGTTTTGACATTGATCTCAAACAGGAAGTCCCACTGTTCGTCTGCCGTTTCATGAACCGTCGGCCCCATGTCGAAGCCGCCGGCAATGTTGGCCACGCCATGAAAATCGCCGATATCGCCGACGCATTGCGCTACCGCTCGAGCATCCGTGAGATCCACCGTATGACAGCGGCCGAGATCAGATTCAAAGCCGTCCACCACATCGATGAGCTCGACGGTCGCACCCATCGCCCGAGCCCGCGCAGCCACAGCGTTACCCAGTACACCGGCCGCGCCGGTGACGATAATCGTTTTGTTTTCCAACATACGTATCCCCCTATCGGCAACCGCTCACGATGCCGCCCACGCGGCGCCGCCATCGATCTTCAGAATCGCGCCAGTCGTGTAGCTCGATGCGCCACTGGCAAAATATAGCGCCGCACCCACGACCTCATCGGGCTGGCCGCCTCGTCCCAGAGGAATATCATTGGCGGCCCGCTCAGCGAACGCATCCAGGTCCCAGGCTTTGCTGATATCCGTCAGAAACGGCCCCGGCATGATGCAGTTGACCCGGACCTTGGCGCCGAAGGCGTGGGCCATGCCGCGGGTCATGGTGTTGAGCCCGGACTTGGCCATCGCGTAAGGCAGCTCATGCGGCGCCGGTTGAACGGCGGCGATACTGCTGACGTTGATGATGGAACCGCCCTCGCCCGCCGCCATGCGCTCACCAATGATCGAAGAGAGTCGGAAAGGCCCCTGCAGATTCACCTCCAGCACTTTGCGGTAGAGCGCTTCGGTCACCGATCCCAGGTTGTCGTATAGCGGCGACATGCCGGCGTTGTTGACAAGCACATCAACGCGCCCGAATTTGTCGTAGGCAAACTCCGCCAGTGCATCTGCCTGGTCCCAATCACCGGCGTGGTATGCAAAGCCTGCGCATGTTCGCCCGGTCTCGCTGGAGATTTCGGCCGCAGCGGTTTCACAGGCATCCGCTTTGCGGCTGGCCACCAGAACATCGGCACCCGCCTGTGCGAACGCTCTGCTCATCTCCAGCCCCAACCCCCGGCTGCCGCCTGTGACCACCGCCACTTTGCCGCTGAGATCAAAGTGACGTGCTGTTGCTTCCCGATCCATCATTGAATACCCCTCCAAACGCTATGGCAGACAGAAAAAACGCAGTATGCCACCATTGGCACCGAACCAGCGATGGAGCCTGGCTATGCCTTCAGACTATGGTTACGAGAGCGCGAGGCGCCGGTTTCTGAAAGCCGGTGTTGTCGGGACTGCGGGCGGTATACTCACCCGCTCGACGCACGCCGACCAGAAGCCGTCGACCGGCATCCGGGGCTATCGGCGGCTCGGCCGAACGAACCTCGAAATTTCAGACATATCCTTCGGCAGCAGCCGCCTGCGCAGCGGAGAGACCCACCTGGTGCACCGGGCGCTGGATCTCGGCATCAATTACTTCGACAGCGCCGCCAGCTATACCCGCGGGCAGAGCGAAACGGTGCTCGGGGAAGCTCTGCAAGGCAGGCGCGACAAAGTAGTACTCGTCTCCAAACACGTCACGCATGCCGAGGAAACCGCCGACTCGATGATGCAGGTGCTGGACGCATCGCTCAAACGCCTGCGCACGGATTATATCGACATCTTCATGAACCACGCGGTGAACGACATCGCCGTCATGAAAAATCCCGAATGGCACGAGTTCGTGGCCGCCGCCCGTCGGCAGGGAAAGATCCGCTTCGTCGGCGCCTCCGGCCACGCCGGTCGGCTCATCGACTGCCTGGACTACGCACTCGACGAAGACCATCTGGATGTCATTCTCGCCGCGTACAACTTCGGCCAGGACCCGAAGTTCTATGAAGGCCTGACCCGCAGCTTCGATATGGTTGCCACGCAGACGGATCTGCCCAGAGTGCTCAGCAAAGCCAAACAGAACGACGTTGGCGTCGTGGCCATGAAAACGCTCATGGGCGCTCGGCTCAACGATATGCGCCCCTACGAGCGTGACGGCAGCACCTATGCACAGGCGGCTTTCCGTTGGGTGCTGTCGAATGAGCATGTCGATGCGCTGATCATCTCCATGACCAGCGAGGCGCAGATCGACGAGTATGTTGGCGCTTCCGGCGCTCGCGAACTGGCCGCCGGGGATCTCGCTCTGCTGCACCGCTACGCCGAGCTCAACGGCAGCACCTACTGCCGGCAGGTGTGCAGCGCCTGCGATGACGCGTGCCCTTACGGTGTGCTCATCGCCGATGTGCTGCGTACGCGCATGTATGCGACGGACTACCGGGACGTGGCCTTTGCCCGCGACGAGTACGCGCAGCTGTCCACCGATGCCAGCGCCTGCTTGAGCTGCAGCGGTCAGCCCTGCCAGGGTGCCTGTCCGCACGGTATCGCCATCCACGAGCTGTGCTCTCCAACCCACGCAATGCTCGCATGAAGCTCGCAGAGGTCCTTCGGGAATTACAGGCCGGTCGGATCAGCGCCGAGGCCGCGGAGCCCCTTGTGCGCGCCTGCTTTTTCGAGAACCTGGGCCACACCACCCTGGATCTCGACCGGCGTGACCGCACGGGCACGATCGAGGTCATCTATGGCGAGGGCAAAACGGCAGAGCAGCTCAACGATATCTGCATCCCGCTCGTCGCCCAATCACGCAATGTCCTGATCACCCGGGTGAGCGCCGACAAAGCGAAGGCGCTCAACATCCTGGAAAGCGGCGGGCACTACCATGCCGATGCCCGCCTCGTTCGCTACGAAGCCGAACCGGAGCCGAAAGCGGCCACCACCGTAGCAGTGGTATCCGCCGGCACATCGGATCATCCGGTCGCCGAAGAAGCGGCGTTGACCTGCGAATTCC
>JAUIKX010000169.1 GCA_030430515.1 Gammaproteobacteria bacterium
CAAAGGCCCCGAGGCGGATTGCTTCCACTGCACTTTCGATCGTGCCGTATCCGGTGAGCATAATTACGGCGGTATCGGGGGCATTCTGCTCAACCCACTCCAGCAGATGGAATCCATCCTGATCCGGCAGGTTGACATCACAGATCACGACTTCAAACGGAAATTCTTTCAGCCGTTCGATGGCATCGAGGCAGGTCAGAGAGGTCTCTGTACGGTGCCCCAGACTACGCAGATAGTCTGCCATGGCTTCCAGAATGTATTGGTCGTCATCAACTACCAGTAATGAGCCTGAATTTGTCTTCATTGATTTATGTCTCGCCAAAAGGTGCTTGTAGCGTTGTAATCGTCGTACAACTGATTTGATGAATCAAAGTTAATAGGATGTTAGATCTCACTGGAACCAGTGTCTGGCACTGTCAGCGACCGTCCAGACGGTTCGACAGCGCAGAATTCTGGCACCGCTCACCTGCTCCGGGGAGCATGTGAAGAGACCGGGTTTCAATTCAGGCATCGGAGACTTCTCTTCCCTTCCTCGAGTACAGAGGCAAGTGTGCCGCTCCCCTGTGTGCTACCGCAAGTGGGTACTGAGACGATACCCGTGCATAATCTCCGTTGAACCGCGCAGGGAGATGTTCTGACTATGATTCGATTCCATGACCCCCGGGGCGAAAGCGCCGTCGAAGCGCTGCCCTACACACTGGGCACCGAACTCGCTGCCGACACGCCGGTCGCATTTCTGGCCAACGGCTTTCCCGACTCCGAACCTTTTCTCGCTCTCGTCGCGGAAGTACTGCGCGAACGGCACCAGATCGACGACCGGCACTGGAACAAAGGCAACGCCAGCATCACCGTGCCTCGAGACATGCTCGGAGAAATTTCCAGCAGTTGTCAGGCCGTCGTCGCCGCATACGGACACTGAGGCAGCTGCACCACCGGCACCGTGCGTGACGGCATCGAAGCAGCAAAGCTCGGCATCCCGGCAGTGGCACTGGTCACCGAAGATTTCTGGCCTCAGGGCAATTTCGTCGCCAGGGCCGCGGGCATGCCCGATATTCCACGGGTGAAACTGCCGCATCCCGTTGCCGGAACCGGTAGCGAGAATATGCGCAAGGTGGCCCAGGAAGTGGCCGAGCAGATCGTCCAGGCTCTGGCAGGCAACTCATGAGCGGCTGGCTGGATGCCGCCTCTGAAACAGAAGCGCTCGAGCTGCTGCACGAACTCGGCTGCACAGACGGTTTGCCAGTGGTCATTCCCACCGAAGAACGGGTTGCGGCAATGGTGCTGGCCTCAGCGCTGGACGCCGATCTGAGTCTGGGCGAGATGGGGCCGGCCGGCGGCATTGCCACCGTAGGCAAAGTGGCCACGGCCGCCGTCATGGCGGGCTGCCTGCCGGACTACATGCCTCTGGTGATGGCGACCATCAAAGCCGTTCTGCAGCCGGAATTCGACCTCACCGAGATGCAGGCCACCACGCACTGCACCGCACCTCTGGTCATCGTCAACGGCCCCGTGAGGCAGAGTGTTGGCCTGCACGGCGGAACCGGAGCACTGGGTCCGGGTTTCAGAGCCAATGCCAGCGTCGGGCGGGCGCTGCGCCTGGCCATGCTCAACATCGGCGGGGCCACCCCCGGCGAAGCCGACATGGCCCTGCATGGTCATCCTGGCAAGTTCACCTACTGCCTGGCAGAAGACGAGGAAGCGAGCCCCTTCGAGCCGATGCACGTGTCCCTCGGCTACGGCGAAGAAGACAGCGTGGTGACGGTGATCGGTGCGGAAGCACCGCACTCGGTCATCTACAGCGCTACCGGAGATGCCGCACGGGATGCCACCGGGCTGATCGAGGCGCTGGTTGCGGGGGTGGCCAACACCGCCACCAACAACGCCATTCTGCGAAACGGCGCGGCGGTGATCATGCTGAACCCGGAGCACGCCGAGCTGTTGCACAAGGCCGGCTATACGAGAAAAGACACGCAACAGGCCATATTTGACAAGGCGACCTTTACAGCAGCGCAACTCGCCAGAGCGGCCGGTGGTTTCGCACCGAGGAACAACCGGGAGGCTTACAACGCCTTTCGACAGCCCGAGGACGTGCTGATTCTCGTCGCAGGCGGCTCAGGCCTCTACTCTATGGTCATGCCTACATGGTGCGCCGGGCCACACGTCAACCGGTTTGTCAGCGAGGTGGTGGAGCTGGAACTGTTCTGCGAGGTTCCCGGGTTACAGGTGCCGGTTTAGATGCCCGAAAAGTCGGGCTGACGTTTCTCACGAAACGCCGCAAGCGCCTCGACATTGCCCGGGCTGCCCATGAGATCGGCGAGCCCTTTGTTTTCCGCCGCAATCGTGGCGCGAAGCTGTGCCTTGTGCGGCGCGACGATGAGCGACTTCGTTTTCTCGAGCGATGCAAGCGGTAAGCCCGCCAGCACACGGGCCTTTTCATTTACTGTGTCCATGAGCCTGGCGAGCGGCACCGCCTCCAGCACCAGACCTGCTCGGGCGCACTCCTCGCCGCTCATCCATTCGGCGGCCATCAGAAACCAGGAGGCCCTCTGACGCCCCATGAGTTGAGGAAAGGTGTACGTGCTGCCGACCTCCGCCGTCAGCCCCAGTGCGGAGAACGGACATCTCAAACGCGCCTCTTCGGCCATGAAGCAGAAATCCGCCAGACCGCAGATCGTCGCACCGATGCCCACACCCAGACCGTTGACGGCGATGATCAGAGGCTTGGGAAACTCGAGAATGGCCTCGAGAAGACCATCGAGACCATGTTTGGGTTTGCTTCTGGCACGCCCCATCTCCTGAAGATCCGCACCCGCAGAAAACGCGCGGCCCGCACCGGTGAGGATGACCACCTTTACGCTCGAGTCGGCGGTGCTCTGCAGAAACGCCTCGGTCAGATCGTCAAACAGCTGATTGCTGAACGCGTTGAGCGCTTCCGGGCGATTCAGCTCAATGGTGCGAACCGATTCATGGTCCTCATAGCGAACGGTCTCGAAGTTCATTTAGCGTGCAGCCTTACAGGTAGTGTCTTGATGCCGTGGACGAAATTGGAATGCAGGCGCTCCGGCTCGCCGGTCACCTCTACGTGGGAAAAACGCCGGGTGATTTCCTCCCACAGCACGCGCAGCTGCATCTCGCCGAGCCGGTTACCCACACAGCGATGGATGCCGTAACCGAAGGCCGTATGCTGCCGTACGTTTTCCCGGTCGATCAGAAACTGGTCTGCGTTTGGGATAGCGCGCTCATCGCGGTTGCCCGAGATGTACCACATGCAGACCCGATCCCCTTCTCGGATGGTTTTACCGCCGAGCTGAGTATCCTCGGTGGCAGTACGCGCCATATGCAGCACCGGCGACTGCCAGCGGATGATCTCCGGCACCATGTTGCTGATGAGATCCGGATTCGCCTTCAACTTGGCGTATTCGTCGGGGTATTCATTGAGCGCCAGCACGCCACCGGAGATGGAGTTGCGCGTGGTGTCGTTGCCGCCGACGATGAGCAGCATGATGTTGCCCAGAAATTCCTGGGAATCCATTTCGCTCGTCGACTGGTCGTGCGCAAGCAGCGATATGAGATCGAACTTCGGTGGTTGCTGCCTTCTTTCGTGGTAAATCTCGAGGAAGTACTCCAGACATTCACCAAGCTTCTTCATGCCTTCTTTCGGACTTTCATGTGCATCCGGGTCGGAAAGGCTGCTGATGGTATCCGACCAGTGGATGAGCCGGAGGCGATCGTCCTGCGGTACGTCGAAGAGTGTGGCCAGCATCTGCCCGGTGAGCTCAACCGATACGTGCCGCACCCAATCGAACTCTTCACCGATCGGCAGCCCGTCCAGAATCCGTCCCGCACGCTCACGGATGAGCGGCTCGAGCTCTGCAAGGTTCCTCGGCGTGAACATGGGCGTCACCACCTTGCGCTGAGCGTCGTGTTTGGGCGGGTCTTCGGCGATGAACATGCGCAGTGGTGCCGAGCCGACGGTCTCATCCACCGGCAGCCCGTTGATCATGATGCCGCCGGGCACGTAGCTGGACGAGAAGAGCTGGTGATGGCTGTCTACATAGCGGATGTCGTCGTAACGGGTTACCGACCAGTAAGGCCCGTACATGCTGCTTTCGTGGTAGTGAACCGGGTCTTCATCGCGCAATCGCTTGAAGTGCTGCCAGTGGGTGCCGCGCACGAATAGCTGGGGATGCGAAGGGTCGAGCTCGTCGAGGCTGAGGGCGTAAGGGTCCACGTGAGGGTCTATGGCCCAGGCATCCATCAGCTCTCGGCTGGTGAGCGACGAGTCGCGCTGCAGGCGACGGCTTGCAAGCCGTTCCCGTTCGGATGTACTGCTGCCAAGGTACTGGCTCATATCGTCTCCCCGCTCATGCACTTCCGCAAAATCTTCCCTCTCCGCGATCCGGATCGACGATGATAAGCTGTAGAGCGCTCGGTTCAATCGTAAACGGGAGAGAGACCCATGGCAGACTACGACCTTCTCATTCGCGGCGGCAGCCTCATCGACGGCACGGGTAGCGCCGCGCGCCCCTGCGACATCGGCATTCGCGACAGCCGCATTGCCTCCTTGAACCCGGACGCTGACGCGACAGCCGAGCAGACCATCGACGCCACAGGCCGCATCGTCACGCCCGGTTTCATCGACGTGCACACCCACTACGACGGCCAGGCCACCTGGGATAATCACCTGGTGCCCTCCTCCAATCTCGGCACCACCACCGTCGTCATGGGCAACTGCGGCGTTGGCTTTGCGCCCTGCCGGAAATCAGATCACGACGTGCTGATCGAGCTGATGGAAGGCGTGGAGGAGATTCCAGGCACCGCAATGGCCGAAGGCCTGCCGTGGAACTGGGAGAGCTTTCCCGAATATCTCGACTCTCTCGACGCCAAGCCACGGGATATCGATATCGCCGCACTGGTGCCCCACGGACCGGTTCGGGTATTCGTCATGGGCGAGCGCGGCGTCAAGCGGGAAGCCGCCAACGCCGAAGACATCGCCGAGATGCAGAAGCTCGTCTCCGAAGCCCTGACCGCCGGCGCTGTCGGCTTTTCGACCTCGCGTACGCTCGTGCATCGCAGCGCCACGGGCGACCTGATCCCCACCTACGACGCGGCCACCGACGAGCTCAAGCAGCTGGGTGAAGTGCTGTCCGGCGATGCCGGCCACGTGTTCCAGCTCATCGCCGACTGGGAAGATCCAGACAAAGAGTTCGACATACTGCTGAATACGAGCAGAAAGACCGGCGCCAAAGGAACGTTTACTCTGCTCGACCTGAACACCAATGCACCAGACGGCACGCCGCTCTGGGAGTACCACCTGAAGAACATCGAGAATGCTCAGGCCGAAGGCCTCGACATCCGCGGTCAGGTGCTCTCCCGCCCCGTCGGTATGCTCATGGGCCACCCGGCATCCATGAGTTCATTCTCGCGACGTCCCACCTGCCTCGCGCTCAGCGAATTGCCACCCGAAGAACGCGTGGTGGCGCTTCGCAAGCCCGAAGTGCGGGAAAAGATCCTCAGCGAGACCAACGTCAACCCGCACATCTTCATACGCATCTTCGAAAAGCGCTTCGACGTGATGTATCCCCTGGAAGAGCCCATCAACTATCTGCCGAAAGAGGAAGACTCCGTAGCAAACCGGGCCGCCGCAGAAGGCAAGGACCCGGAAGAATGGCTGTACGACTACTTCCTGGGCAACGACGGCAGCAACCTGATCTACATTCCCGCAGCCAACTTCACCGACAACATCACGAACCTTCTGCGGCACCCGTACACCGTCAGCGCCCTCGGCGACGGTGGCGCGCATGTGGGTTCAATCTGCGACACGTCTGCAAACGTTTACCTGCTCACCAAGTGGGTCAAGGAACGTGCAGAGTTCGAGCTGCCGGAAGCGATCCGCATGCTCACCCGCCAACCGGCGGAGCTTTACTCACTCCTCGACCGCGGCCTGATTGCCGAAGGCATGGTGGCGGACCTGAATGTGATCGACTTCGACAAACTGGCGCTCAAGACACCGCACATCGTCGCCGACCTGCCGGCCGGCGGGCGACGCTTTCTGCAGAATGCAGACGGCCTCGAAGCGACCGTCAAGTCCGGCAAAGTGATCTTCAAGAACGGCGAGCTGACCGGGGAACTGCCGGGTGGGCTGCTGCGGGGTCGCAGAGAAGATCCGCGCCAGGCGAGCGCAGGATAGCCGGCGCCCGGAACTGGCCGTTCCGGCCAGTTCCTCTCGAGGCTCGTTAGGGCACTACCCCTCAAACGCCTCGCTGTGCCGCTGACCGGAATCTCCGATTTCGTCCCAGGCGGCTTTCGAATCCACCCAGATATGGTGGATTACTTCAAGGCACTCTCCACCTTCGGTCAGCAGCCCCGCCGGAACAAACATGGTGGATGCGTCGTTGCGGCCAGGCACTTGCGAACCGCAAACACAGCAAAACCAGATCTGCCAATCGTGGCCCGGCTTCTTCCAGGTGCAGATTTGATCTTCGCCGCCAAGCCAGCGGAATGCTTCGTTTCCAACCACCACGACTGCATTTCCGTTTGTACCGGTATGGCGCCGGCAGATAGAGCAGTGACACACAAATATCCCGTATGGGTCGTCGGCCAGGACGAATCGCACGCCCCCGCAGTTGCATTCTCCCTTCATGGCCGGGCCTCTCCGTTCGATCGTGCTTCTGAAGAATAGTGTGAAACGGTTGCAAGTTCGCTCCATAGCTCTGATCTATGCTCATAAGCAGAAAGATATCGACCGCTTATCCGTCCACCACAGCTGGAGCCATCTGAGGCTTCACGGCTGAAAAGGTCGCACAGCCAGGAAAACTGAGTTCTGTTACAGGAGTGATTCATGCACAGCGCCGAAAAATATCGTCTCGTTACCCGCAGTGACTTCGATGGGTTGATCTGCGCGGTTCTGCTGAAAGAACTCGACATGATCGATGACATCAAATTCGTTCATCCGAAAGACATGCAGGATGGGATCATCGAAATCGATCAACGCGACATCACAACCAATCTCCCCTACGTCGAAGGCTGCCACCTGTCCTTCGACCACCACGCCAGCGAAACGATTCGCAGTGGCGGCAGAACGCACGACAACCACATCATCGACGCGTCGGCACCCTCAGCAGCTCGAGTGGTTCATGACTACTACGGCGGTGAGCAAACCTTTAAGAATATCTCTGCTGAGATGATGGCAGCGGTCGATAAGGCCGACTCAGCGCAGTTCAACCGCGATGAAATTCTCAACCCAACCGGCTGGGTGCTGCTGAACTACCTGATGGACAGCCGCACAGGGTTAGGACGCTTTCGTGATTTCAGGGTCTCGAACTATCAGCTGATGATGTACCTCATCGACTGTTGTCGCGATCTCAGTATCGATGAAATCCTCGAGCTGCCGGACGTTGCGGAGCGGGTTGAGCTCTACAACGATCATCGGGAACGTTTTGAAGACCAGATTCACCGCTGCTCGACCGTTCACGACAACCTGATCGTGCTCGATCTCACCGA
>JAUIKX010000170.1 GCA_030430515.1 Gammaproteobacteria bacterium
GCCGTCGTACATGTGGCTGAGGGATTCTTCTATGATGCGTTCGGCATCGACGTCTCCGAGGCCCTGGCAGGCTTCAGTGATGAGTGTTCTCAGCCGGTCGACGTCGAGCGGTGCGGTATGTCCGTCGACGGTCGTGACGTTGATGTGGCTCTGGCTCCGGGTTGCAGGAGCGGATTTCTCCGGTCGCTGGCGTGCCCGCTCTTCCCGGTAGAGAACGTACGAGCGCGCAACCTTGTGTTCTCCAGATCGCATCAGGGCCAACTCGACCTGATCCTGAATGTCTTCGATGTGCAGCGTGCCGCCACTGGGCAGGCGACGCTTGAATGCTTCGGATACCTGACTTGTCAGCGCTTCCACCAGTTCCCGTATGCGTGGCGATGCCGCTGCTGTGCCACCTTCTACGGCGAGAAAAGCTTTGGTCAGCGCCAAAGCGATTTTGTCGTCGGTGTAAGGCACGACGGTGCCGTTGCGTTTGATGACCTTCAGTTCGCCCGGAGCGGTGGCCGTTATTGCAGCACTCAGCGAAGACGTTTCGGGTTGCGGTTGTCTTGCGGGTGATGCGGGTGGCGTATTGGAAGCTTGAGTGTCCGTTTGCATGTGACTCCTTCAACTTGCGTGCTTTGAGGCGCTCTCGAACAATCTGCTCTCGAGTTCCCCTTCGTTTAATTTTTACGTCTTTAAGTACGTTTCTATCTACGTCTCTTTCTTACATCCACTTCTTACATCAACACGTAAATCACGTACGTCTTCCGACCGGCTGCTGGATATCCAGTTTTCCGGCAACACAGCAAAGTCCGCGGGCTTTGCTGCCTGTGGCGCTTTTCCATCGCCTTTTCGAGTTGTTTGGCCGCTTTCGATAAATGCTCGACGCATGATCGATGCCAGGCTTCGGTTCCGGAGTGGACCCGGAACGATACATCGGCAATAACGCTATATAGTCAAATGAGTTGACCAATTCGTTTTCCGCAAATGTTTGGATGTCGGCTGAAGGCCGGTTCTGGCTATGGTTGACCGTACTGCCTGACCGGTCCTGGATAGCGACAAGCACCTTTGCGTGATCACAACTGACGTGTTCCTGCAATAGCCGCTTGAGCCCCGTAAACACTAGATATAGTGTTTTCCCGCATCCCGCACACAACATAGTGCGATGGAGGTGCGATTGCAAGGGAAAAGCAGGGTTTTTCCTGTGGATAGGTTGTGGACAGGCCGGTCGATTTGAAAGGTCCCGGGCTCGCCTGATAACGGTCACCGTTCCGCCGTCTGAAATGCATCTTGCTTCGCCCGCGCCAGTGCCGCAAATTGGCCGCGAATCAGCTGATTTTTGGAGGCGAGGTGACCTATCTACTAGCACTCGACCAGGGCACGTCTTCTTCCCGTGCCATCGTGTTCGACGGCTCGGGGAGGACAGTGGCGTCAGCGCAGGAGGAGTTCGATGCGTACTTTCCAGCGGACGGTTGGGTCGAACAGGATCCGGAGGTCATCTGGCAGACCATGATCGATTCTGCGAGGGAGGCGCTTGCGGCGGCTGAGATCCAGGCGTCTGACGTGGCGGCTGTCGGCATCACCAACCAGCGGGAGACTACGCTCGTCTGGGACAGGTCGACCGGGGAGTGTGTCTACCCGGCGATCGTCTGGCAGGACCGACGCACCCAGGAACGCTGCGAGGGCATGAAAGCTCGGGGATTGGAAAAGCTCCTGCGCGATAAAACCGGTCTTGTGGTTGATCCCTACTTTTCCGCAACCAAGGTTGCCTGGATTCTCGATCAGGATAGTGCGCTCCGAGAGCGGGCGGCACGCGGAGAGCTCTGCTTCGGCACCGTCGATAGCTTCCTGGTCTATCGCCTGACCAAAGGCCAGGTGCATGCCACGGACGCAACCAATGCATCCAGAACGCAGCTTTTCGACATCCGCGAGCAGATCTGGAGCGATGAGTTGCTCGAGCTGTTCGATGTGCCGCGGGCCATGCTGCCGGAGGTTTTCGACAGCGCTGCTGATTTCGGTTCGGTGCATGCCGACTGGCTCGGCTCTGAGATTCCCATACGCGGTATTGCGGGGGATCAGCAGGCCGCCCTGGTCGGGCAGGCGTGTTTCGCTGAGGGCATGTCGAAAAGCACGTACGGCACCGGTTGCTTCGTCATGGCGAATGCGGGAAGCACGGTACCGGAATCGGACAACGCGCTGCTCAGCACGGTAGCCTACCGGCTGCAGGGCCGTCCTACCTATGCACTCGAAGGCAGCATCTTTGTTGCCGGGCAGGCGGTGAAATGGCTGCGCGATGAGCTTGGCTTCATCAGGGATGCCGCTGAGACGGAGCAGCATTGCAGAAAGACCGGCGGTGACACCAGAGGCGTTTACGTCGTGCCGGGTTTCACCGGGCTCGGCGCTCCTCACTGGCGGCCGGATGTCCGTGGTGTGGTGACCGGCCTCACCCTCTCGTCGAACGCCAGCGATATCGTGACGGCCACGGTCCAGGCAGTCGCGTACCAGACAGTGGATCTGCTTGCGGCCATGGACGCAGACGGCGTTCGGGTGACTGAACTTCGGGTGGATGGCGGCATGGTGGTCAACGATTGGCTCTGTCAGTTTCTTGCAGACATGCTCGGGGTCACCGTGCACCGCCCCAGGGTCGTGGAGACCACAGCGCTGGGGGCGGCTTTGCTGGCCGCTGTCGGGGCTGGCGTATTTACCTCTCTGGAAGCCGCAGCGGATCTCTGGCAGACCGAGGCGAGCTTCTCACCGCAGATGTCGGAAGACGACCGCAAACGCCGGCTCGATGGCTGGCACAAAGCGGTGCGGCAAGCGTTGGCGTGAAGGTCGCGTAGAGGGGCGGGGGGTAGGGGATTTAACCGGCCGGTTAAATCCTTTTACATTTGGCCTACGAGAACCTGAAACGCTGTGCCGGCATCCTGCATACACTGCTGAAATTGCTGAATGTGGGGGCAAAGTGCCGGAAACGGCCTTTCTCGTATGGTGATGTTCGATATTCCAAGGTTGCCCAGGTTTGCCGTTGTCGCCGGCTGCGCGCTGGTTTACATGGGCTTTGCCTGGGGATTGGTCTCTTCCGGCTACCTTCTGGTCAGCACCGAGCTCTATCTTTCGCTCGTTGCCAGCTGGCTGGGGGGGATGCTGGTGCTCTCCTGGCCGCTCCCTGCTTCCGACGTTGCAAGCACCATGCGGCGCGTATTCTTTCGATTGCTCTGGTTCAACCTGGGCGGCGTAGCGGTGGCTGTTCTGGTGCCCAACGAGCTTCGTTTTCTGATGCTCGTGGTGCCGCTGTTCGGCGTGCTCTACGCGGCGCTGAGGCTGAACGGCGATCGTGTGCTGTTCATTGCCGCTGCAACCTGGTTGTCCTATGTTGCTTCGACTTCAGCGCTTCTGTGGCTCGGCTCCGTCGAGATGCGTTTCGAAGTGCTGGCGGGGCTGGCGTTTTCGTTTCTTCTTGCCGGAATGGTCTATTTTGCCGGTGACCTGGAAGCGCTGCGGCGCCGGGCCGAAAGCCGCCAGCAGTATCTCGAGAAGAGTGTCGAAGAGCTTTCCGGCGTCGCCATGCGCGATGAGCTGACCGGCGTATTCAACCGCCGGTACATCCTGGAAGCCCTGAAGCGTCACAAGGCGCTTGCCGATCGTGATCGGTTGGAGTTCACGGTCTGCTACTGCGACATGGATCATTTCAAGCGGGTCAACGACCAGCTCGGCCACGCTGCAGGAGACAGAGCTCTGGTGCAGTTCGCCGAGCTGGCAGTCAGCCTCGTTCGTTCCATGGACTACGTTGCGCGGCTGGGCGGTGAAGAGTTTCTCCTCGTTCTGGTTGGGGCCAACGAAAAAGTCGCCGAGCGGGTGTGCGAGCGGCTTTGCGACAAGACTCGGGAGCTCGTGCTCGAGGGGCGGCATGCAGTTGTGCAGCGCTTGAGCGTTTCCTGCGGTGTGGCGCGGTACCGTCTCGGTGAAAGCACCGATGACCTGCTGCAGCGGGCTGACAGGGCGCTTTACGAGGCAAAGCGTGCTGGTCGGGATCGGGTGGTCACCGCAGGGGACTGAGTGGATCGGTAACGGTGCATGTACGGCCGTGTTCAGGTAATGTTCCATCGCTTCGGGAGGGGTAAATCACAGGCTCCCCAGGGATAGATCACCGGACCAGAAACGTTGCAGGATTCAGCCAACCGGCGCCAGTTTGCGCGTCATCCCATTTCGCTTTCGGCGCTGTTGCACCCGGAACAGGGGCGGTCGTGGCTCTGCAGCATCCGCGACTTCTGCGAGGAAGGCATGTTGCTGGTGGGTGCTTCGGGCAGCCGCAAGCCGGGCAAGCAGCGTGGTGCGCTTCGGATCGGTGCGCCGATCTCTCTGCATTTCTCCGTCGCGACTCCCGCCGGCAACAGCCATCATCGCACCAGGGGACAGATCGCCAGGCTGTCTGAGGATGGTCTCGGTGTGGGTGTGCGTTTTGCGCCGGGCGCACTGCCTCCGGAAGCTTTCGATGCGCTCGTCAAATATGCGGTGGCGGCCGGTACGGCACTCATCGAACCGGCGGCCAGCGAGGATGGCAGCGACCCGGAAGCCCGGCGGGACGTTGATGAGATTCCCGAGTCGTTCCTCAGAGATGCACGGGTCAAGGAAGCCGATGCAGCGCGCCTGCGTGCCCGGGTGCGTGCGGTGGTCGAGCGAGCGCTCGACCGCGTTGGCCGCAATTTCGTCAAGTACGCTAAAGAAGACCTGCTGCTGAAAGCCCGCGATGCGGGAACCAACGCAGTTCAGATGATGTATCTGGAAGGGTTGGAGGTGCTCGAGGGCCATCATCCGGCCATTCAGAAGGCCATGGCCGAAGGTGTGCTCAAACAGGTCGAAAGTGTTTCGAAGATAGAAGAGGTCCTCGAGAAGCGTCGTCGTCGGCAGGCCGGCGAGAGCCGGGAGCTGGCCATCGTCGATACCGACCAGTTCGAAGACTGGCTGGCGATTGCAGAAATCATATCCAAAACAGAAAACCGGTTTTCCGAAGAGCTGCTCGACCTGCGCGCGCTGCTCGGCATGCTGGCCAGCCCCTGGAGCCATAAAGATGTCGTGCCGGTTGGGCCGGCGGTCATCATGTGGGCGCTCGACGATGCGATGGGCGGCTTCGAGCTGCGGCGTCAGGTGCGGCACGACATCTACCGCTGCTTCGAGTCCGCCCTGGTGCCGGTTCTGGTGCCGCTCTACGAGGCTCTGACAAAACTACTCACAGACAGTGGTGTGTTCCCGACCATCGAAGAGCTTCGCAGAAAGCTTGCCGAGAGTGCCATCCGGAGAAACGCATCCGGGGTGCGGGTCGACCCTGAAGCGTATGAAGGCATGGACAAAGCGGTGCGCGATGCGGCCATGGCTGCAGATGGCGTGGGCAGAGGCAGCGTCACCTACAATCCGTTCGAAGCGCAAAGCGGCACCGGTGCCCGGGTGTACACCACCGCGCGAAACCTGATCGGGCTCGAGCGCACTGCCCGCGCGCGGCTGGGGCAGAACAAAGATGAGCTGCTGGCCACTCCGGGCGCCCGCAGCGCAAACCTGTTCGATACCGGAGATATTCTCGACGCCCTATCGGAAGTTGAGGCGGAGTTCGGCAATGCGCCCATGAGCGGTCGCCGTCTGCGCACCAGGCTCATGGACCACCTCAAACATCGTCACGATGGCAGCAAAGCGCTGGCGGAGGAGGACTACGACACTCTGGAGATGATGGAAAACCTGGTTGACTCCATCACCCAGGACCGCTTCATCACGGAAGGCATCCGCGAATGGGTGCAGCGCCTGGAAATCACGCTCAACAAACTGGCGGCCAGCGACCCGGAGTTTCTTCAGCACGAGTCTGAACGCCCGCACAGCGCCGTGCAGATGCTCAACCAGCTTGCACGGCTTGGTAACACCCAGGATGTTCGCGACGGCATCGACCGCGAGGTTGGGCGTCGGGTAGACGAACTGCTCCAGAAAGTTGTTTCAGAGTACGACCAGAACCCGGAAGTGTTCGATGAAGTCGTCGACGAGTTGAACCCTCTGGTCGATCGTCAGACGCAGGCTTATCGCGGTAACGTCGAGCGCACTATCCGCGCGAGCGAAGGGCAGCAGAAGCTTGCCCGAGCGCGCCGTCGTGTGATCGATGAGATGGCCAAGCGTTTTGAAGGCCGGGAGATGCCGGAGCTGCTGCTGGAGCTGCTCAATCCCGGCTGGCGAAACCTGTTGGTGCATACCTACCTTCGCCAGGGTGCAGACAGCACCGACTGGCGTGACCACCTTGGCATCGTCGACCAGCTCGATGCCCAGCTGATGGGTACTGTTGCACCGGGTCAGGCGGGTTATGTCGATCCGGATGATCTCCTGAGGCGTGTGGTCGATGCGCTGAACAGCATTTCATTCGACCCCAGCAAGCGAACGCCTCTGGTGATGAAGCTTTCTTCCGTGCTGGTGGGTGACGCGGAAGGGCGCAAAGCGCCGGCCGAACTCTGCTCTGTTGCAGAAGGCGGCATGGAAGAGGCTCTGGGGCTGGCCGGAACCCTGCCCGATGCAAACCCAGAAATTGAAACAGAAGACGACACGGTTCGCGGCAACTTCGAGAAAGCCCTGAACCGTGCGCGACGCATGCAGGTTGGTGAATGGCTGGCGACCGGCGACCGGGAAGGCCGGCCGCTCATTCTGACGGTTGCTTTCATCGGCGATGAAAACAGCTCCTTCGTGCTCGTCAATCGGCGTGGCGTCAAGAATGCGGAGTTTGACCTCCGGGGTATGGCGGAGGCGCTGCATGAAGGCCGCATCACCATGCTCGACGACTACGACCTGCCGCTGATGGAACGGGCATCTCAGCGGATGCTGGAAAACATGCACAACCAGCTGGCGTTCCAGGCTAGCCACGACGACCTGACGCAGCTGCTCAACCGCAAGGAGTTCGAGCGCGAGGTGGAGCGCTCCATTGTCGTAGCGCTGCGCGAGGAAATTCAGCACGCGCTGCTCTATATCGATCTGGATCAGTTCAAGATCATCAACAACACCAGCGGTCACACGGCGGGGGACGAGCTGCTTCGAACCATTGGTGAGGTGTTGTCGAAACTCGTGAAAGAGCGCGATGCCGGTGTCGCCCGCCTGGGCGGTGATGAGTTCGGCGTGCTCATGAGAAATATCTCTACCAAAGACGCGCGTGAAATGGCCGAAGAAGCGCTGACGACGATCCGCCAGGAGCGTTTCGAATGGGACGAGAGGTTGTACAGCCTCAGTGCGAGCATCGGCCTCGTTTTCATCGATCAGACCACAGAAAGCGTGGATACGGTGATGCGCCACGCTGATGAAGCCTGCTATGCGGCGAAGGATGCAGGCCGTAATCGCGTTCAGGAATACGAGCTGGGTGACGCCCGTATGGTGCACCGTCAGGGTGTCATGGAGTGGGTGACTCAGCTCGACAAGGCGTTGGACGAGAACCGGTTGATTCTCAACTGCCAGCGCATTGCGGCCATTGCCGAGCCGGAATCCCGCA
>JAUIKX010000171.1 GCA_030430515.1 Gammaproteobacteria bacterium
GAGCCTGAGAGTGGAAAAGCAGCTTCTTGATAGAGCCCGCAGGGAAGTGGACGAAGGCCTCCTGCCGGCTGCACAGATTGCGCTGGCGAAAGACGGCGAAATCATCCTGTTCGAGAGCTTTGGTGAAGCGAACAGCGACTCGCTCTTCTGCATTTTCTCTGCCACCAAAGCCATTACCTCATCGGCAGCGTGGCTGCTCATTCAGGAAGGCCTGCTCGACGTATCCGCGCCGGTGTGCAGCTACATTCCGGAGTTTGCTGAAAATGGTAAAGAGCGTGTCACCGTGGAACAGCTGTTCACTCATACCGCCGGCTTCCCATACGCGCCGTTCAGGCCGCTCGACTGGGTGGATCCTGACAGGCGCATGGCGCGTTTTTCCCAGTGGCGTCTCAACTGGGAGCCCGGCAGCCAGTTCGAGTACCACCCCACCGCGACCATGTGGGTGATCGCTGAGCTGATCGAACGTGTGAGCGCCCGGCCTTACGTCGATTTCGTACGCGACCGGGTGACACAGGTATTGAAGCTCGACAACCTCATCGTCGGCCTCGAAGGGGAAGCGGACAACGCCCGTGCTTTGCCTGTGTCCTTTGCCGGCGAGTATCTGACCGAGGCCGAGTACCGTGAGATGGGTATGCAACCGCCCCCGGCAACTGAGGTGAATGAAGAAACCATCACCCGCTTCAATGAACCGCAGGTGCGGGCCGTTGGTGTGCCCGGAGGCGGCGGTTATGCGAACGCGGCTGATCTTGCGCTGTTTTATCAGGCACTTCTGCACGGTGGTCTATCGGGCACGGAGCTCTGGAATGCTGAAACCCGGGAAAGTGTGCGTCGCATCCGCACGGGCGATATGAAGGATCCCTACTTTCAGAAACCAGCGAATCGTGGCCTGGGCATCGTCATATCGGGTGACGAGAGCCGCAGCTATCGCGGCTTCGGCAAAACCAATTCGCCGATGGCCTTCGGACATAATGGTGCGGGCGGGCAGTTGGCCTGGGCCGACCCTGCCACGGGCCTGTCGCTGGCGTATGTGACCAGCGCGCATGATCGCAACGAAGTACGTCAGGCGCGCCGCGGCGTGGCGATCAGTTCCCTGGCCGCTTCCTGGCCGACCTCCTGAGACGTCCGTGCCCCTACTTTTCTTAGCCCTGCTGCTCGTGGCGATGCCGGCGTTCGCCGAGTGGTACTCCGATGAGCAGGCGATCATGGGCACCCGGGTCAGCGTCTCTGTCTGGCACGACGATCAGGCGGGCGCCGAGGCGTTGCTCAACCGGTCGATGGCGGAAATGCGGCGGGTAGATGCCGCATTCAGCCCCTACAGAGAAGACAGCGAGCTGTCGCGCCTCAATAGAGAGGCAGCCGTCCGCTGGGTAAATGTCAGCGATGAGCTTTGGGAGTTGCTGCAACGTGCACGGCAGGTTTCCGAGTGGTCGGATGGTGCTTTCGACATCACCTTCGCCTCCGTCGGCCGCTTCTACGATTACCGCGAAGGCCGCCAGCCTACTGCGGATGAGCGCGAAGCGGTTGAGGCCATCGGCTATCGACATGTTGAGCTCGATGCCGAACGGCACCGGGTGCGATATCTGCATCCGCAGACGTACGTGGATCTCGGCGGCATCGCCAAGGGGCACGCTGTGGATCGGGTCAGCCGGATCATCATGGAAGCAGGCGTGCACAACGCCAGTGTGAGTGCTGGCGGGGACAGCAGAATCATCGGTGACCGGCGGGGCAAACCCTGGCATATCGGTATTCGGGACCCGCGAGACGAACAGGCCATGGTGGCGATATTGCCGCTCATGGATGTTGCGGTTTCCACATCCGGGGACTATGAGCGTTACTTCGAGGAGGGCGGTGTTCGCTTTCACCATATTCTCGACCCGAGTACGGGAGCGAGCGCTGATGGTGCCATGGGCGTGACCGTTCTGGGTCCGGAGGCGACGCTCACGGATGCGCTGTCGACGACCATCTTCGTTCTTGGTGTGGAGCGCGGGCTGGCTTTTGCCAACAGAATTCCCGGGATCGATGCGATCATCGTCGATCCGGCAGGAAAACTGCATTTCACAGACGGCCTGTCTGACCTTCAGTCCGATTAGTGCCCTCTCCGGGCGCACTCTTTTCCTTCGAAGGCCAAAGTGTGACCTCTGCCACGCTTTCACATCCTTCCTACAAGTAACGTTCGTTTATCCGCTGGCGCTGAAAAGGGACACGCAGCAACACGGATCGGCGTCAAAAAGGACAGGCGCCAGACGCGCACGATGCGCAAGAACAGTGAACGCCGGTAGTTCGGGAAATCCAGCAGGAAAGGACGCTGGCTTGAACGGAACTCGAGCGGATGAAAGGCAACGGGAAGTTTGGCAGTAGTCTTCATCCGGATTTCTTTGACGGCGCACTGTTTGACTTCGCGAGTATTCGTGAGTGGCAGCTTGTGTGGATAAAGGAAGGAGATCAGCGTGCGCCGAATTGTGCAGATCGTTATTTTTCTCATATGTGCCGCTCCTTACGCGGCGCATGCGGTAGCTACTGAAGAGGCAGCGCCGGACTTTACGCTCAAGAGCCTCACGGGCACCAACCTCCGCCTCGAGGAGTATCGGGGTCAGGTGGTTCTGATCAACTTCTGGGCCAGCTGGTGCGGGCCGTGCCGCCAGGAAATGCCCATACTCGACCGGCTGCATCAGCGCTACGAAGATACGGGCTTCTCCGTGCTGGGCGTGAACGTCGAAGAAGATTCCTCCTCTGCTCTGAAGGTCGTCGATCGAACCGGCGTTACTTTCCCGGTGCTCTTCGATACCGAGCAGGTGGTCAGCCGGCTTTACGAGCTCAAGGCCATGCCAAGCACAGTTGTTGTGGACCGCGACGGTAACGTCCGCTACATCCACAAAGGCTACAAACCAGGCGACGAAAGCAAATACGTGGAAGTCGTCAAAGCACTCATCAGGGAATAGGCACAGATCATGCGTTTCATGCAACGGATTGCTGCGCGAAGCCTCGCTTTGGTTTTCTTTCTGGGCGCGATGTCCCAGGTTCATGCGGACACGCTCGACCAGGAAATGGAAAGGCTCAAGAAAGAGCTCGCCACCCTGAAGCGTGATCTCGTTATCCTCGAAGAAGACCTGCTCTTCCCAGCATCCAGCCAGGTTTCGGTGTTCCTTTCCATGGACGTGGGCGAATTTTTTCAGCTCGACTCTGTGACCCTGAAGCTCAATGGTGAGGAAGTGGCGCACCACCTCTACACCGAACGCCAGGCAGACGCGCTCTACCGTGGCGGTGTACAGAAACTCTATGTCGGCAACGTCAAGCAGGGCGGCAATCGGTTCACTGCGTTTTTTGTAGGACGCGGGCCGGAAGGCAGAGACTTCAAACGGGCTACCACCATCGAGTTCGAAAAAGCGTTCGAGCCGACCTTCGTGGAGCTCTCGGTATCCGATTCCCAGGCGAGCTACCAGCCGGAGTTTCGCGCCTCGGTCGTAGATTGAGGAGCCGGAATGAAGTGGCTGCTATGTGAGCTGCTCTTCAGCTGCGGCCTTGGATTCGAGGCCATGCCGCTGGACGAACTCACCTATCGAACGGTGCTCTACGACTACTACCAGGAGCAGTACGACGATGCTCTGGTGAGAACTCTTGTTGCCGAAGCTCAGAACCGAACGGGAGAGGATTCCGACCGGTTTACCCTCGCTCGCGGCAGCTTTGCTTTCAAAGACGGCATGTATGGTTATGCCCGTGAAACGTTCGATTCGGTAGATGCTGATGAGCTGAGCCGCGAGGAGCGTATCCGTCTGGCTTTTCACCTGGCGCGAGTGCACCACCAGCGGCAGGATTGGCCGGCGCTGGAGCGTGAGCTCGGGGTTTTCTCGAATCTGGAAGCAAACCTTGAAGAGCCGCTCACCCATCCGGAAGTGGCCTTCATGAAGGTCGATCTCGCACTTGCCAAAGGAGATACGGCAGCGGCGCTCAGTGCGCTCGGAACGCTGCCTGAGAACGACCCGTACCGAGCTTACGCCCTATACAACCTCGGTGTGCTCTACCGTGAGCAGAATCGTCCTGAGCAGGCGAAACAGATATTCGAAACCCTGTCGGAGCTCGATGCAACGAGTGACGACAGCTTCGACCTCATCCAGAGGGCCAAGCTCGCGCTGGCCTACATGATGCGTGAGGACGGGGTCGCTGGTAACGCCCAGACCGTGATCGAGAGCCTCCCGGGTGAGGGTCGCTACCGCGATGTTGCGCTGGCGACCTACGGCAACCTTGCCATGCAGAGCGACGACGCGGAGCTCGCCGCGAGGATCTGGCTCACGCTGCAGCAGGACCAATCATGGACTGCCAGCGCCGCCGCCGCGCGGCTCGGCCTGCCCATGAGCCTTGAAAGCATCGCAGAGCCGCAGGTGGTGCTGAACTACTACCAGCAGGCTGAACGGGGTTTTGAGGCGAGGCTCGTGGCACTTGACGGGCTGGTGCAGCAGAGCGGGCAGCCGGGCTGGGTTCGCCAGCTCGCCGAGGCGTTTGCGCGGGGCCATGAAGACGATGCGGTGATGCTCGAGCTCCTCGAGGGCTGGGAGCAGGATATAGGCCACCGGGAATGGGTGGAATGGCTGGCTGGCGAAGATGCCAACCGGCTACTCACGCAGTGGCGGCAGCTCGACGATATGAAAAGCTATCTTTCTGAGCTGCCTCGTACGCTGGAAAGCTTCTCGGAGGTGGCCCAAGAGCAGCGTCGACGGGCTGCCAGGTCCAGAGAGATGCTGCGCGACGAGGGGCTGATGGATCGCCGTCAGACCACCGCGACGACGATCGAAAACCTGTCGGCGCGCCTCGCGCGTCTCGATCAGGTGGAGCCGTACAGAAATGAACCCCGAGATCCGCAGTGGTACGCGGCGCTGGCCGACGGCGAGGAGCTCGAGCTGCTGCAGAAGTTGTGGCGCCAGCAGAAGACGATTGCGCGTGGCTTCGAGGGTGAGGCGCGGACGCGCTGGCTCGCGCGGGTGCAGCGTCTGCTGGGTGTCGTTTACTTCAAGCTCGAGTCTGAATTTGCCGCCCGCCACTGGGCGCTGACCCGGCGTCTGCACGATCTGCAGGCGGTTTTAGAGGATGTGGACGAGCGCATTGCCAGAGTGGCGTCGGCTGAGGCGCATTTCACTGCTGGCGCGGGCGCCAGCTTCGAGGGCTACGCACGACGTGCGGAGCAGATCATCGCCAGGGTCGACCTGGCGCTGAGCAACCGGGAAACGGCTCTTGCGTCGATACTCAGGGGTCGGTTCCATCAGGAGCGTCAACGGGTCGAGCAATACCTATTCGTGACCCGGGTCGCCATCGCGCAGGCGACAGACCGCCTGGCAGTGGCCACGGTTCAGGAGGGCGATTCGTGAGGGCGATTGTCACTCTTCTGGTTGTTGCACTTGTCGCTGGGTGTGCGTCGACGCCGGGCGGAAAAATCATCAAGCCTCGCGGCCCCAACATTGCCGAGGTACTGGCCGATCTGCCGGAACTCGAGGTGAAACCGGTCCCCGCGAGCAAACCGACCCGTGAAGACGTCATGGCGGCGTACAGCCGGGTGCATGGGCGTCTGGTCGAGCCGGAAGCAAACCATGCCATCGGCAAACGCCTGGCCGACCTGGAAATGGCGGTGGGCGAAGATCTGGATATCGAAGGCGCACCTCAGCCCTACGACCGGGCGATTGCGCGGTATGAGGAGCTGCTGGACGCGCCTGAGGGCGTGCCGCTGGATCAGATTCTCTACCAGTTGGCCCGCGCGTATGACATCAGTGCGCGCGCCGACGACAGTCTGAACATGCTGAATCGTCTGCTTACCGAATATCCGGAAAGTACCTATGTGCCTGAAGCGCGGTTCCGCCGGGCGGAGATGCACTTCTCTGCTGGACGCTTTCAGCGTGCAGCGCAGGACTATCAGTTCGTCGTTGCCCTCGAAGACGAAACGCCGTACTTCAAAAATGCCCGCTACATGCTGGGCTGGTCCGAGTTCAAGCAATCCAACCTGGAAGAAGGGCTGACGGCCTTTTTCGCCGTTGTGGATGATGTGCTGAGCACGGATGAGCAGCCGCTGCCGCAAACCGAGCAGCAACTACTGGACGATTCGTTCAGAGCAGTGGTGCTGGCGCTCCAGTATCTGGATGGACCTGCAACGCTCGCAGACCGCATGCGTGCGCTCGAACGACCCGACTGGCAGATGCTTGCCTACGAAAAACTCGCTGCGGATTACTACGAAAAAGAGCGCTATCTCGACACCGTAAAAACCTGGCAGACCTTTGTAGAAGACAACGCGCTGCATCCCAAAGCGCCGCTGGCTCAGGAGCGTATCGTCAAAACACTCATCGAAGCCGACTTTCCGAGCGAAGTGCTGGCGAGAAAACAGGAGTTCGTGGAGCGGTTTGGTATCTACAGTGAGTTCTATGAAGAGCACGAAGACGAAACCAGAGCCGAGTACACGGAAACGCTGCATGCCTATCTGACCGATCTTGCCCGGCACTTCCATGGCGAGGCGCAGGCGCTCCAGGAGGACGAAAAGCCCGCGACGGACGCTTATCTCACCGCTGCCAAGTGGTATGAGGAGTTCATTCAGACCTATCCGCAGGATGAGGCGGTTGCGGAACGGCTGTTCCTGTTGGGAGAGGTCTATACCGAAGCTGACGAGTCCATGCGGGCAGTTGCCGCCTACCAGCGGGTGGTGCGTCAGCATCTCGATTATCCCAAGGCCAACGAAGCGGGCTATGCCGCGATACTTGGCCTGCAGAAGGCGCTCGCCGAAGCACCTGAAAGCGAGGTGGAGATCGTCCGGCACCTGGAGGTGGATGCTCAGATCGAGTTTGCCCTTCTGTTTGGTGACGACCCGCGTGCGCCGGCAGTACAGGCTGCAGCGGCGCAAAGCCTCTTTGAGATGGCGCGCTTCGAAGAAGCGGTGGACGTGGCGGAGAACCTGCTTGCGGTGTTTGCCGACGCCGATCCCGCCATCATCCGTTCGACGCTGCTTGTCGTCGGTCATGGTCGTTTCGAGCTGGCGGACTTCGCGGCTGCTGAACAGGCCTATCAGAGGCTGCTGGCGTCTTCCCTTGAAGAAGCGCAGCGTTCCGCCGTCGAGGAGCGGTTGCTTGCCGCGGTTTACAAGCAAGGCGAGCTGGCGGAGCAGGAAGCAGACGTGGATGGAGCGGTTCACCACTTCATGCGTATTGCCGCGCTGGATGCCACTTCTGAGCTTGCGGTCAAAGGTCACTTCGATGCCATTGCCGTCGTGGAGACCAGCAATGATCCGGTTCGAGCGGCGGCGCTGCTGGAATCGCTGCGTGAGCGCTACCCGGAACACGAGCTGAGTTCGGATGCCGGTTTGCGCCTGGCAAACATCTATGAGGAAACCGGCGAATGGTCGCTTGCCGCGCGTGAGCTCTCGCAGCTCGCGGAGACCGAGGTCGACCCGGAGATGCGCCGACAGTCGCG
>JAUIKX010000172.1 GCA_030430515.1 Gammaproteobacteria bacterium
GTATGGGCGGGGGTTACTACGATCGAACGTTCGGACCACTGCACCAGTCTCTACGACCCAAACTGGTCGGCACGGCTCATGCACTGCAGGAGGCGCCGGGGCCGATTGAGAGGCGATCGTGGGACGTTCCCGTGGATGATGTTTTTACAGAGTGCGGGAACATTACAATTTAATACTTGAATACGTATTCATATATATAGAAAATTCTCGGCCATCCATTGATCGAGACCCTGCGTCATGACCACCCTCGCGATCATCCTCAGCACCGTCTGGGGGCTCGTTCTCTTCGTCCTGCGTACGCTCATACAGCTCGCCCGCACCGGCGCCACCGGCATCAACGGCTTTCACGGATCGATCGGCTCCGTACCGTGGCTTGCCGGCAGCGGCGCTACCCTCGGTATCGCATTGACGTTTGCCGCGCCATGGGCTGCCGTCTATCAGTGGCCAGGCGGGCCGACCTGGTTCCACGCGCCCGATGTGCATCTCGTGGGCAGCGGTCTTGCGGTGGCCGGCATTCTCGGGGCGGCCTTCGCGCAGCTCGGCATGGGGAGCGCCTGGCGTATAGGCGTCAGCAGTGAGGAGCAGACAATCCTCGTCACCGACGGCATGTACGCCTGGGTGCGCAACCCCATCTACACCTTCATGGGTCTCTACTTCACGGGCTACTGGCTGGTGCTGCCCAGCACTCTGAACGGGATCGCCATAGTCATGGCCGGTATCGGTATCCACCTGCAGGTCCGACACGTAGAGGAGCCGCATCTGCATCTCGCTCACGGCAATCAATACCTCGCCTACGCAAGGCGCGTCGGCCGTTACCTGCCCGGCATCGGCCGGTTTAAGATGACCGGCTGAAAAACAGAGGCGCTGCTATGGCCATCAGACGCATTCTCCGCATGGGGCACCCACACCTTCGCCAGCGCGCATCAGACGTGCCGCTCGAAATACTCGGCACCGAGCCCTTCGAGCGGCTGCTGGCTGATATGAAAGACACCCTGCACGACTACGGCGGTGTGGGCCTGGCGGCGCCACAGATCGGCGAAGGCCTGCGTACGGCGATCATCGAGCTGCCAGGCGGACCAACACGATATGGCGAGCTCGAACCCATTCCGCTGACCACGTTCATCAATCCCGTCATCGAGGTGCTGAGCGAAAAGACTGCGGGGTTCTGGGAAGGGTGCCTGTCAGTGCCTGGCCTTCGAGGATTCGTGGAGCGTCCGCAGCACGTGCGCGTGAGCTACACCGACATCCAGGGGCTTACGCAGACACTGGAACTTCAGGGCTTTCCCGCAACGGTGGTGCAGCACGAGTTCGATCATCTGGACGGCACGCTCTACATCGACCGCATCACCGACACCCGCAGGCTTGCGTTCGAGGAAGAGTTCAACCGCCATATACTGACTACCTGAGGAACAGGTCGTACGCGGCGTTGCTCGATTCCTCCCAGAAACGGTAGCCGATGCGCTCGAGGAACGCTTCGAGGCTTGCACTGTCCGTGCGCCGCCCCTCGAAACCAACCAGCACCCGACCCCAGGCCGCGCCGTGGTTCCGATAGTGGAACAGGGTGATGTTCCAGCGGCTGCCGAGGCCATTGAGGAACTTCATGAGCGCACCTGGCCGTTCGGGAAACTCGAAGCGGTAAAGCAGCTCTGAGGTCTCCCCCGTGCCGCGGCCACCGACCATGTGGCGCACATGCAGTTTGGCGGTTTCGTTCAGGGTCATGTCCGCCACCGCGTAGCCCGCCCCTTCGAGGTCTGCTATCAGCTGCCGACTATCCTCCGGTGCACTGACCTGAGCACCGACGAACACGTGTGCCGCCTCGGGACCCGAACGGCGATAGTTGAACTCGGTAACGGAGCGCTTGCCGAGGGTACGACAGAACTTGCGGAAGCTGCCGGACGCCTCTGGAATCGTTACTCCGAGAATCACCTCACGATGTTCGCCCACCTCCGCGCGTTCGGAAATATGTCGTAGACGGTCGAAATTGACATTCGCACCACTGACAACCGCTATGGCCGTGCCGAGCGGGCCTTTTGCCTCGACATACTTCTTCATACCGGCAATGCTCACCGCGCCTGCGGGCTCGGCAATGGAGCGCATGTCGTCGTAGAGATCCTTGATCGCAGCACAGATTTCATCGGTGCTCACCGTCACCACATCGTCGACGTACTTTCTGCAGATCTTGAACGTTTCCTTGCCGATCTGAGCCACAGAGATGCCATCGGCAAAAAGATCCAGCGCGTCGTAGGGCAGCCTGACCCGTTTACCGGCTGCAAGCGCGGCAGAAAGACAGGCGGAACCCTCAGATTCAACACCGATCACCTGCACATCCGGCCGCAGATACTTCACGTATGCCGCGATGCCGGAAATCAGCCCGCCGCCGCCGACCGGCACGAAGATGGCGTCGAGGTCACCGCCGTGCTGATTGAGCATCTCCATGCCCACCGTACCCTGACCGGCAATCACATCGGGATCATCGTAGGGGTGCACGTAGGTCAGGCCTTTTTCCTCCGCCAGCGCATCCGCGTGCTTCGACGCTTCATCGTAGGTGTCGCCATGGAGGATCACGTGGCCGCCAAGACGGCGTACCGCGTTCACCTTGATGCTCGGCGTGTTGCGGCCCATGACGATATGCGCCTTGCAACCGAGCTCTCTCGCAGACAGCGCCACACCCTGGGCGTGGTTGCCGGCAGAAGCCGTGACCACGCCGCGCTTCAGTTCTTCGGCGGTGAGCCCGGCCATCTTGTTATATGATCCGCGCAGCTTGAACGAGAACACCGGCTGCATGTCTTCGCGCTTGGCGAGCACGTTGGTGCCAAGGCGATCAGACAGCCCGTCAAGACGCTGCAGGGGCGTTGTGCGGGCCACATCGTAGACCCGGGCCGCGAGAATTTTTTTGACGTAGCGTTCGAGCATGACTCAGGTTTTCGACCACCAGCGAAGGGGCGCGCAAGTATGAACCAAGACGAGCAGAAACGCAGGGTAGCTGAAGCGGCGCTGTCCCATATCGACGCTGAGCTGACGCCCGACACTGTTCTCGGTATCGGCACCGGCTCAACAGCCAACCAGTTCATTGACCTCCTGGGTCAGGTGCGCCACAAGTTCAGCGCCGCGGTTGCGAGCTCGGAGGCTTCGGCGCAGCGGCTGAAAGCAAACGGTATTCATGTCCTGGACCTCACCGCTGCACCCGACCTGCCCTTTTATATCGATGGCGCAGACGAGGTGAACGCCGCGGGAGAAATGATCAAAGGCGGCGGCGGTGCACTCACCCGCGAGAAGATCGTGGCCAGCGCAGCTGCGCAATTTGTCTGCATTGTCGATGAAAGCAAGGAAGTGGACGTGCTCGGACAATTTCCTCTTCCCATCGAGGTCATTCCAATGGCCCGTTCTTTGGTTGGTCGAGCCATGGTCCGCTTCGGCGGCATGCCGGAACTTCGGGAGGGCTTCACCACCGACAACGGCAACCTGATTCTCGATGTTTACAACCTGGCCATTACCGATCCGCTGAACATGGAAAGAACCCTCAACGACATACCCGGCATCGTCTCCTGCGGGATTTTCGCCATCAACAAAGCGGATACGGTCATCGTTGGTTGCAGCAACGGCGACGTGCGCGTTCGCTGAAGTTCAGAGCAGTTTTCCCGGATTCATGATGCCGTTGGGGTCGAACACCGCCTTCACCGCCCTCATGGCCTCGATCTCCGCATCGCTACGGCTGTAGCCGAGAAAGTCCCGTTTCAGGAGGCCAACGCCATGCTCTGCTGAAACGCTGCCGTTCTTCGCCTGAACCAGCGCAAACAGCTCCGGGCTGATCGTATGGCAACGTTCGTAGAATGCCTCGTCGCTCAAGCCTTCCGGCTTGAGGATGTTCAAGTGCAGGTTGCCGTCGCCGATATGACCGTACCAGCACACCTCGAGGTCGGGATAGCGCCTGCTCACAAGTGCATCTACCGAATCGAGAAATTCAGGAACGTCCGCGATCTGGACGGAAACATCGTTCTTGTAGGGGTGTTCCGGCGCCAGGCTTTCAGAGATCCCTTCACGCAGGTACCAGAGTTTTTTCGCCTGCTCGCGGGACTGGCTGAGTACGCCGTCCATGACGATGCCTCTCGCGCACAGCACCTCGAACGCTTCGAACACTTTGCCTTCTGCGCTCAGGTCGAACTCAATGAGTGCATAAAAAGGTGTCGATACGCTGAGTGGTGCCTGCACGGTTTTGTGGGCGATGACTTTCCTGAGGCAGAGATCGGAAAAGAACTCGAAGGCGCTGAGCGTCACCGCTTCAGCCATTCTTTCGAGCACTTGAAGTATATGGTTGAGCGTCTGCACGCCAAGCACCATCACGCGCTGCTCTTCAGGTCGGGGTGCCAGCCGCATGTCCGCTTCCACAATCAGCCCGAGCGTGCCCTCGGAACCGATGAACAGGTGCCGGAAGTCGTACCCGGTGGCGTTCTTGACCAGGCCGTGGTTCAGACGCAGCAACTCTCCGCGTCCCGTCACCACCGTGAGTCCGGCAACCCAGTCGCGGGTCAGGCCGTAGCGGATGACCTTGATACCACCCGCGTTCGTCGCAATGTTACCCCCGATCTGGCTGGAGCCGGCGCTGGCGAAGTCAACCGGGTAGAAAAAACCTTTCTCATCTGCATAGTCCTGGAGGACCTGGGTGATCACCCCTGCCTCACAGCGCACGATGCGATCCGTGGGGTTGAACCCGAGAATGCGGTTCATTCGGTCGAAGGACAGCACCACTTCACCACCGCCTGCTACCGCACCGCCGGAAAGACCGGTTCTGCCGCCCGAGGGGACGATTTTCAGATCGTGGCCGTTCGCAATGCAGACCAGCTGCACCACTTCGTCAACGCTCTCGGGGAAGGCAACACACGCAGGGGAGGCGGCAAAGCTGGTCGTTCGATCCGTGCCCCAGCGCGCCAGGGCTTCGTCGTCGAAGCGCAACCGTCGCGGCGGCAGCAGCTGAGAAAGCGGGTGATCGCTCACCAGCTGCACACCTCATCGAGCCAGCACCACATTTGCTCGCGAATCGCTTCCGACTCATTGACCAGATGATGACGGGCTTCAGGAATCTCCAGCACCTTCGGCGTGTAGCGCCTGTGCAGCGTCCTCAAAGTATGCTGCCAGTCCACCGTTCTGTCGGCGTGCCCCTGAATGACGATCGGCGAGAGCTCCGGTCTGGGCGGGTACTTTTCGAACCGGTTTTTCCACTCGACCATCGCCGCCACCCACGCCACCGGTAGAACGTGCGCCTGCAGCGGGTCGCGATGTTGAAAGGCAACGAATTCGGCATTGTCTGCGTTGTTGGTGATATTGCGTTTTCGATCGCTGATGAATCCTTTCACGAGGTGGAAATAGAAACGCAGCAGCGACCAGCCGTAAGGGCGCACCAGCGGTGCAAGCAGCACCAGGTTATCGAAGCCGACGTCAGCGTTCTGCTCGAGATACTCCAGCAGAACGGCTCCGCCCATGCTCTGGCCGACTGCCTGGGTGGGGAACGGCAAAACGTCACCACTGCGCACACAGTCCAGAGAGAGCACGTGATCGACAGCCGATACATACGTGTCGAAGCTATCGATGTTCGCCCGCTCACCCGAGGAGAGGCCGTGCCCGGGAAGATCGAGCGACAGCACCGCCAGCCCACGGCTGAGCAGGTGCTCGATGAGATACATGTAAAGGCCGGTGTGATCGTAGTAGCCGTGGCATACAAGAACGGTTGCCGTACAGCGCTCCGGAACAAAGGCCTGCACACAGATCCAGTGACGGCCGTTATCGGTGCGGCCGATGTAATGATCCACTTCGCTGTGAAAGCCGTAGAAGGCCCGGTAAGCCGCCAGCTCTGCAGGCGGCTCGAAGCCCGACGAGAGGTCTACCTCACCCAGCTCCTTGAGGAGCCTTGATGCGTTGAAGTCCGCCTCGCCACGCATGCTAGCAGCCTGTTGAAAAACAGGCTGCTAGCGTCTGGCCAGGGCTGGCCAAGCGCAAATCGACCACATAAGTGGTCGATTTGACGTTGGCGCCCATCGCGCTTTCCGCCCTCGGAGGACGCGCGATGGGCGAAAAATGGTTCGCCAGAATCATTTTTCCAAAAAACGCTCAGTTCACTACCGGGTCGAGTTTGCCTGAGTCATATTCAGCAAACATCTTCTCCAGAGAGATCGGTTTTATCTTCTCTGCCCAGCCAGCCGTGCCGAAGGCTTCGTACCGATCGACGACTACCTGCTTCATCGCCTTCTGGCTGTCGCTGAGATACTTACGCGGGTCGAACTCGCTGGGGTTGGTTGCCATGTGCTTGCGGATCGCGGCGGTGGCCGCCAGGCGCAGGTCGGTGTCGATATTGACCTTGCGCACGCCATGTTTAATGCCTTCCTGGATCTGCTCAACCGGCACCCCGTAGGTCTCGGGAATATTGCCGCCGAACTCATTGATAATCGCCAGCCACTCCTGGGGCACTGACGAGGAACCGTGCATGACCAGGTGCGTATTGGGAATACGCGCGTTGATCGCCTTGATGCGGTCAATCGCAAGAATGTCGCCCGTGGGTGGGCGCGTGAACTTGTAGGCGCCATGACTGGTGCCGCAGGCAATGGCCAGCGCATCAACTTCAGTTGCCTTGACAAAGTCTGCGGCTTCTTCCGGATCAGTGAGCATCTGGTCGTGCGTCAACGTGCCTTCAGCGCCGATGCCATCTTCTTCACCGGCCTCGCCCGTTTCCAGTGAACCCAGACAGCCAAGTTCACCTTCAACAGATACTCCGCAGGCGTGAGCCATCTCAACGGCCTGGCGCGTAACCGCAACATTGTAGTCGTAGTCCATAGGGGTTTTGCCGTCGGGGCCCAGTGACCCGTCCATCATGACCGAACTGAAACCGAGCTGGATGGAGCGCTGGCACACTGCCGGCGTTACCCCGTGGTCCTGATGCACCACCACAGGAATGTGTGGAAACTCATTCATGGCCGCGTCCATCATCGCTTTGAGGAACGGGGCACCGGCATATTTACGCGCGCCGGCAGATGCCTGCATGATGACGGGTGAGTTCGTCTCGCTGGCCGCTTCCATAATGGCTCGCGTTTGCTCGAGGTTGTTGACGTTAAATGCCGGTACGCCATAGCCGTTTTCGGCGGCATGATCCAGAAGTTGCCGCATGCTGATTAATGCCATGAGAAATATCCTTTATGCGTGACTGCCAGACCCGCTAGTGGGGACCTTTGCCCTTACGCTGCTCCAGTACTGCCACAGCGGGTAGGGTTTTTCCTTCAACATATTCCAGAAACGCTCCGCCGCCGGTCGATATGTAGGAAACCTTATCTGCGATGTCGTACTTGTCAATGGCTGCCAGCGTATCACCCCCACCGGCAAGAGAAAACGCGGCGCTTTGCGCAATCGCATGCGCCAGTGCCT
>JAUIKX010000173.1 GCA_030430515.1 Gammaproteobacteria bacterium
TCGGCATCGGCTTGTAGTTGAAGGCGACCCAGTGGCTCCCGTCGAGCGCGAAGCCCTCGTCGTCGAAGGCGTCCGCCGCCCGATGCAGGTTCTCGAGATCCGGTATCCACCCGCCGAAATCTGCTTTGCGGAGCGCCGGCGCCAGAGCGCTGTAGTTGTCCTGACCGATCCACTGCAGGATTTCAACGTCGCTCAGCTTCGCCACAGCCGCGCTGCGATCCTCGAAGAGATTGTGCCAGTGGTTGGTGAGACCAACGTCGCTGAACGCGTAATCGAGCTGCAGCACACCATCGTTCATGGTGTTCTCTCTCACATTACGTGCATTCTGATGACACACATAGCAAGGGTTATAACGACCCACCGTCTGCGTGTAGCACTGCGGCGGGATGGGTGCTTCATCGTTGAAGTTGGTACGCTTCGGATGCAGGTCGGGGAGCACCCGCGTGATGACCGCCTTCTGCGTTTTCAGGTGATCGACAATCTGCTCATGATACGGCTTCGTCTGCGAGGTCTCCCCCAGAGAGCCCGTGGGGGCAATGAGCACGAGCGCCGAAAGCCACACGGGGAACGCCGCAGCAATTGGTCGAATCTGCACAGCTCCGCCTCCAGAAAGCAGTTACAAGAGACGGCAGAAACTAAAGCGACGTTGTTACGCATTCATGACGAATGCAAATCTAGAAAACCTCATCGGGAGAGAGTTCGAAGCGATAGATCAACTCTTCTTTGATCGCCTGGAACAGTGCAGGGTCTTCCGCACGAATCACTTCGAGCTCCTGCTGCACATCGTCATCCAGCCCCTGACGAACTACAACTTCCACACGCCGGTTACGTGCTCGGCCGGCTGCCGTTTCGTGGGAAACCAGGGGTTTGGTGTCGGCATACCCGGCCACGGAAAAGCGGTCTTCACTGAGTTTGCCGCCAAACAGCGCGTGGGCAACACTCACCGCCCGGGCGCTCGACAGGGCCCAGTTGGAACGGAAGCGTGACGTGTTGATCGGAATGTTATCGGTGTGCCCTTCCACCTCGAACTTGCCATCGGTATCTTCCAGCACCCCGCGAATGATCTTCAGAACCGGTTTGAAGTTCGGAGAGAGGTCTGCCGACCCAGACGCAAACGTACCATGCTCCTTGATCCGAATGGTGATCGTTCTACCGCTAGTTTCAACTTCGATCACCCCTTCAGCAATCTCCTTCGAAAGCGCGGTAGCCAGCTCGATGGCGTCCTTCTCGGTTTCGCCAACAAGGTCCTGAACTTTGTCGACGACGATTTCGCGCTGCGCGTTACCCGATTCCCCTGAGTTCGACGAGCCTAGATCCTGGCACTCAACATCCAGAGAGTCCTTGAGCTGATCTTCCGTCTTCTGCCAGATCTCACGTAGCGGTGTAGGATCCGGCTTACCCGGGGAGTACTCCTGCGCGATGATGCTCGTACCTTTGGGGACGCTGTTGGCATTGACCACGCGTTGCACGCCAAAAGCACTGCGCATGGAGCCAGCCAGACGCTTGAATTTCAACACGTCCATCTCTGAGAACGACAGCAGCAGCACGAAGAAGCACATGAGCAGCGACATCAGATCGGCGAACGTCGCAAGCCAACCGGCACCGCCTCCTTCGTCGCCTCCGCCCGAACTTTCTTCTTCTTCGTCCATCGTCCGCTAGTCTTCGCTGTTTCGGGCAGCTTCCGGCAGATATCCCTTGAGCATTTCGTCGATCACCCGAGGGTTCTGTCCGGCCTGAATGGCCAGCAAGGCATCAATCGCCATGGATTTGACACGGCCTTCTTCCACTCTGCGCAGAGCAAGCTTGTCAGCCACAGGCAGGGCGAACATGTTCGACAGCATGGCGCCGTAGAGCGTCGTGAGCAGCGCAACCGCCATCGCTGGGCCAATGGACTTCGGGTCGCTCATGTTCGCCAGCATCTGCACCAGACCGACCAGGGTTCCGATCATGCCCATGGCCGGACCGACGTCGCCCATCGCCGTGAAAATCTTCGCACCCCACTCGTGGCGCTCCTGGCTCTGAGAAAGATCCTTCTTGAGCACGCCACGAACCACTTCGGCATCGTGACCGTCTACCAGCAGCTGAATACCCTTCTGAAGGAAGTTCGAGGACACCTCCTTACCCTCGAGCGACAACAGTCCGCCTTTGCGCGCGGCATCGGCAAGCTCAACGACTTCTTCGATGATCTGCTCGGGCGCAGACAGACTGAAGCTGAACGCCTTGGCGGCAACTTTCACCGCGCCAAGAAACTGGGCCAGGGTGAATTTCATCAACACGACGAAGATCGTGCCGACCAGCACGATCAGCAGAGATGGCACGTTGACGAACATCCCGGCGCTGCCGCCCAGCACCATGGCCGCAACCACAATGCCGAAAGAGCCGAGCAGGCCAACCAGGGTGGCCAGATCCATGGCAACCTCATTGTTAGTGACTCGACCTAAGTCTAGACACGGATTTGCAGCCTGCAGGCTTGGCATGCTCGCCGCTACCCGGTAACTTGCCGGACATGACGAAGAAGACCGTAGATTTCGAAGCCACGCTGGCAGAACTGGCCAGCATCGTGGAGCAGATGGAGCAGGGAGACGCCACTCTGGACGAATCGCTCAAAGCGTTCGAAAAGGGCGTCCGGCTCACCCGCGAGTGCCAGGCAGCGCTGCAGGCAGCTGAGCTCCGCGTCAAAAAGCTGACGCAGGACGGCGAGCTAGCGCCGCTCGAGCCGGAAACCGATGACGACTGATCTCGATGCGCTCAGAAACAGCATAGAACACTCGCTAGACGACCACCTTCCAGAACACTCTTCCATCGCCCAACCGCTCGTCGACGCCATGCGCTACGCTTCGCTTGGAGGCGGCAAGCGGCTGCGCCCGATGTTTCTGTGCGCAGCCTGCTCGGCAGTCGGTGGCAGCATAGAGGAAGCCTTACCCGCCGCCTGCGCGGTGGAGTACGTGCACACCTATTCGCTGGTGCACGACGACCTGCCCGCCATGGACGACGATGACATCCGTCACGGCAAGCCCGCCACACATATCGAGTTCGGCGAAGCGAATGCCATATTGACCGGAGATGCGCTCCTGACGCTGGCTTTCGAGCTGCTTGCAAGGCTGCCTTCTGTTCCCCCGGAAACCCGCCTGCAGTGCATCACCGAGCTGACCCGTGCCATCGGCTGGTCCGGCATGGTGGGCGGACAGGTGCTGGATATGCGCCTGCCCGATATGGACGAGAAAGACGTACCGCTTCAGCTGCTTCGCGAGCTTCACGCAGCCAAGTCCGGTGCCCTGATCCGTGCCAGCATTCTGATCGGCGCCATGATCGGCGGTGCCGACCGGGCTACGCTCGAGCCGCTCGGGCGCTTCGCCGACGCGCTCGGCGTCGCTTTCCAGATCCGGGACGACGTTCTGGATGTCACCGCCAGCACCGAGCAGCTGGGTAAGCCAGCGGGCTCGGATCTGGGAGAGAACAAGCATACATTCGTACGTCTCCTGGGCGTTGACGGCGCAAGCACAGAGGCAGACAGTACTTTCAGCGAGGCGATGAAAAGCCTCGAAACGCTAAGCCTCGGCAATGACTGGCTGCACCAGCTGGCGAGGTTCGCTGTATACAGGGACTATTGAGGAGAGGCCTATCAATACGACAGAGAACGCGTTAGACAACGCCCGAAGATTCTTCGAAGCCTGCGAAACCGCACAGGGCTGGGACGGATGTCGTGATTACGTCGCCGAAGGGGCGACGTTCGAGGCGCAAAGCGAGCCGCTCGCGGATGTCACATCGGTCGAAGCGTACTGCGAGTGGATGAAAGCCTTCGGCACCGTGACCGCACCCGGCGCAGCGTATGAGCTGCACGCATCCGCCTACGATGAAGCAACCGGCAAAGCCACGTTCTTCGCGACTTACCATGCGCGCCACACAGGAGAAGGTGGGCCTGTGCCACCCACCAACCGCGAAACGCATTCCCACTACGTATACGTATTGAACATGAACGATGCGGGCAAGGTGGCCCACATGGTGAAAATCTGGAACGCCCCATGGGCGATGCGTGAGCTCGGTTGGGCTTAGAAGCCCGCTAGGGTAAAGCCATCACCAGCGCAAATACGAAGGCGCTGATCAGACTCAACGTGAGCAAACGTTTCGGTGCAAAACCTGGCAACATCTCGCTTCCTGCGATACCTGAAAAATCAGGCCGCCACTATGCGCCAGTAATATGACAGTAACAATACACAAAATTGGGTACGTCTGGCGGATCAGCGGCCTGACAGCGTTAACACACCACCCTGATTCTGCATATCCACCTGATTCAGGTACGACATGCCCAGCAGAATTTCGACGGGGTAACGGCCCTCGATCACAGTCGCCTGCACATTGTGAGCGGTAACGCCGCCTACGTTCACCTGGGGAAGCGTAATGAAGCTGGCATCCACTTCGCCCTGTGCAGTGACCACCTTACCGCGCTGACCAATGCTGAAGTTGATGCCGAGAGAACGGGCGTGCTCCGAACTCATCGCAACCACTGAAGCGCCTGTATCCACCAGAAAGTTGGCCCGGCGTCGGTTGATGAAGCCCTGAATCCGATACTGGCCCTGGTCATCAGGATTGATGGACACAGTCTGTGCCTGGGCTTCGGTGAACGAACTGCCGATTCGACGCGAGAGCGACAGGCGATGCGTCTCGCCCTCGAAACGCACCACCGCCTCACGGGAATCCGCCTCAATCAGCGTCACGCCGCTCTTCGAGGTCTGTCCCACTTTGACGATTTCGTCGCCGGCACTGGTTCTGACCACAGCACGGCCCTTGAAAAGGCCCACAACCTCGACATCCGCCGCGTTGGCGAGGCCGCACAGCACGGTACTTACGAGGAACAGGGCGGCAATCAGCGGTCGCATCACTGGGGCATTCCGTGAAAAGTCAGTGCTGGAGTTTACCGGGGCTCAGCCTAAACGGCGGCCTGCACAAGAAAAACTGAGATTTGCAGCACAGCCAGGCTGAGCACTCCGGCGGCCAGGTCATCGGCCATCACGCCCAGCCCGCCCGAAACGTTTCGATCAAGCCACCCCACAGGCCAGGGTTTGGCGATGTCGAAGAGACGGAACAGCGCGAAGCCTCCCAGCGCAGCCCACCACACATGGGGAGCCGCCAACAGCGCCAACCACATCCCCGCCACTTCGTCCGCGACGAACTCCGGCGCATCCTTCACCCCGAAGCGGCGCATGGCACGTTCGATGATCACGGTGCTCAGCAGCGAGTAGATGAAGACCACGCCAAGCTGAATGCTCCAGGGGAGCTCCGCGAGCAGCACCCACCAGATGACGACTGCCGCAAGCGAACCGAAAGTACCGGGCGCCCAGCGCACGAAGCCCACGCCGAACAAGGTTGCCCACAGAACCGCCGGATCGTTCCTACGCAAAATGCTGATATCCCCGCGGGTCAACCGGCTTACCGTCGATCATGACACCTTCACCTTCAACGACCCGACCGATTTCCACGGCGTCGAAATCAGGGGCCTGCGCAGCGGTGAAGCAGATTTCGTAGTCATCTCCACCTTCCAGAGCATGTCGCAGTTCGGCACCAGGAAACACTGGGATCTTTGCCTCAATGAGATCGATTGCCACACCGCTCGCTTTCGCTACATGCGCCAGATCCTGAAGAAGGCCATCCGAAATGTCGATGGCGGCGCTGGCCCAAGATCGCAGCTGAGAAGCAAGATCCAGCCGAGCTCTCGGCAGGAAGTATCGCTGTCTGAGCGCCGCTTCGGTGAATTTCTGCTCCAGAGCCGCCGCAGCGCCGCCAAGCGCACCGGTCACATATACAGCATCGCCCGCCGAAGCACCGGACCGAAGCACCGCAGCGCCCGTCTCTACCAACCCATGCACCGATACCGAAAGGCTCAACGCACCGCGAGCGATGTTGCCGCCGGCAATCGGTACCCCACATATTTCCGCGGCCTGGCGCATACCCTCAGCCAGAGATCTGACCCATTGCGCATCGAGGTTTTCGAGAGATAACGCCACCATCGCCATATGCGGATCAGCGCCCATCGCAGCCAGATCGGACAGCGATACCATCATCGCCCTGTAGCCAATATGGAAAGGCTCTGCATCACGAGGAAAATGACGGCCGGCGATCAGCGTATCGATCGATGACACCAACTGGTGTCCGCCGGGAACAGACGTTACGCAGCAGTCATCACCCGGCCCGACCACGATGTCCCCACCAGCACTCACAGGGTCGAGCACATCGACGATCGCGTCGATGAGTTCGAACTCGTTCACGATCCGGCTGCCGTCTCCAGTGGGCGGAGCGCCCGGGCCAGCTTGTCGAGAACTCCGTTGATATACTTGTGAGAATCCTCCGCCCCAAACGTCTTGGCGAGCTCGACGTATTCGTCGATGACCACTCGGAACGGCACTTCGATGCGGTTGGCCAGCTCATCGGCCCCAAGGCGCAGCAGCGCCAGCTCAACCTTATCGAGATCACCAAGCCGCCGGTCGATGAGCGGTTCGATGTGCGCATCGAGTTCTGCCGTTTTGCCGACCACGCGACGCAGGCCTTCAGAGAAGAACGTCACGTCCGCCTTCTTGAGCGCGTCGCTCTCGGCAAACTGCTCGATCACATCGCCTGCGCCGGTACCCGACATCTGCCATTGGTAAACCGCCTGCACCAGAGCCCGGCGGGCATGTTTTCGAGCCCAAACTGAATTCTTCGCCACTATGTTCGCCGTACTACGTTCGTGTGAGGGTGATGCGAATGTCTCCGCCCACCATTTCGGTGGCGGCAATTTTAGCGCCGAACGCATCGATCATGCGCGTAATGTTGAAGTCCGCCATCGCACGTGCGGACGCACCGAGAAACTTCGGCGCAAGATACAGAACCATCTCGTCCCAGAGCTGGGCTTCCAGAAACGCGCCAACTACTGTGGGGCCGGCCTCAACGAGCACCTCGTTGAACTGCGCGTGCCCCAGCCGTTCCAAGAGCGCAGGCAGCGACACCCGCTGCTCTCCCGCCTCGGCTGCTTCGATCTGCACGCCACCAGCAGATACGAATATCCGCGCGTTCTCCGGCGTGCGGCCGGAACTGTCCAGAACGACGATTTTCGGTTGCCGAATGCGGCCGCCCACCTCGAACCGTGATTCACGCACCGTCAGGGAAGGATCATCGGCCAGAATGGTGCCGACCCCCATCAGGCCCATGGCCATGCCGCGCTGCTGAATCGGGAACACCTGGGCGGTCACCACCATGCTGATGGGGGTGACCAGGCCGGCCGCCGCGCCCTGGCCCACCCGGGCAATCAGCAGGGTTTCGGTGCTCTGCGCGGCCGCCCCCAGGAACGAGCCGGCGATGAACACCAGCATGGCCAGAATGT
>JAUIKX010000174.1 GCA_030430515.1 Gammaproteobacteria bacterium
TGACCCGTGTTGAATACTTAAAGCCCGGCTCCGAGAAGAACTTCGCCATCGTCGATGCGGCCATGAACGACCTCATTCGCCCGGCGCTGTATCAGGCGTGGCACGACGTGGTGCCGCTCAACGTCAGCGACGGCGATCGTCGCCAGTGGGACATTGTCGGTCCGGTATGCGAAACCGGCGATTTCCTGGCTCAAGGTCGCAGCCTCGCGCTGCAACAGGGAGACCTGCTGGCGGTGGCCTCGGCTGGCGCTTATGGCTTCGTCCAGGCATCCAACTACAACACCCGCCCGAGGCCTGCAGAGGTACTGGTGGACGGCGCTGAGTACCGGGTCATCCGGCGCAGAGAGACGGCACGCGACCTGCTTATGCTCGAACAGGAAGCGCTATGAACGCGCTGAATTTCACCAAAATGCATGGGCTCGGCAATGATTTCATGGTGGTCGACGCCCTGACGCAGAAGTTCGACCTGAGCGCTGAACAGATTGCCGCGCTCGGCGACCGGCACACCGGCGTCGGCTTCGACCAGCTCCTGGTGATTGCGCCACCAGACATGCCGGAGGCTGACTTCTGGTACCGCATCTACAACTCCGACGGGTCCATGGCTGAGCAGTGTGGCAACGGCGTGCGCTGCGCCGCTTTGTTCGTTCGCAGGCACGAGTTGGCCAGCCGGGATCGGCTGGTCTGGCAGACCGTAAGCGGACAGGTCGAAACCCACTATCGGGGCAATGAGATCGAGGTAGACATGGGCCCGCCCGCATTCGCTGCCGAATCGGTGCCTTACATCGGTCAGGCAGACGAAGAGGGTGTGATTCGCCTGACCGTCGAAGAAGCTGTGTATGAAGTGCATCCTGTGTCGATGGGCAACCCCCATGGTGTGCTGTTCGTCGAAAGCGTCAACGACGCACCCGTGCAGGAGATCGGCGCAGCATTGACCGCCCATCCGGCGTTCCCGGAAGGTGCCAACATCGGCTTCTGCCAGGTCGTGGATCGCGGCTTCATCCGCCTGCGTGTTTACGAGCGCGGAGCCGGAGAAACCCGCGCCTGCGGCACCGGCGCCTGCGCAGCCGCGGTCGCTGCCCGGCAAAAAGATCTCGTGAACGAGCGGGTCAAAGTGTCGCTGCCCGGCGGCAAGCTTCGCATTCACTGGGCGGGGGGTGATGCGACCGTTAAGATGAGCGGGCCGGCAACTGCCGTATACGAAGGTTCGGTGCAGATGTCTTCCGCCAAAAAAGCCGGTAGAAGCTCCCGTAGAAAGAGAAGCAGATGAGCGACAGCAACACCCTGGACGATCAGGCCATCGTCGATTACCTGCGTGCTCAGCCGGACTTCTTCCGACGCCATCCGATGCTGCTGTCTGAGCTGAACCTGCCCCACGACTCAGGTCGCGCGGTTTCGCTGATCGAGCGGCAGGTAGCCGTGCTGCGCGAACGCAACATGACCATGCGGCGACGCATGAACGAGATGCTGCAGACAGCACGCGACAACGACACGCTGTTCTCCAAGACACGTTCGCTGACTCTGGCCATGCTGGACGTATCGAGCTGGCATGAACTCAACGAGGTGCTCGCCACCAACATGCTGGTGGACTTTGAAGCGGATTTCGTGTGTTGCCATGTGACCGGCAGAACCGTAGCGCTGGACCACATCGTCAGCCATCGGGACATGCTGCCATCCGACGCCTTTCTCAACAGCAGCTCCCCTGCCTGTCTGACCCTGCGCGGCGATGAGATGAAGAAGCTGTTTCCCATACAGGAGCATGAGGAGCTGGGTAGCGTCGTGCTAATCCCACTCCGCATGAAGCAGCCGGGCGGCTGCCTGGCGGTGGGTAGCCGAGACCCACGCCGCTACAGCCCGGAGATGGACACGCTTTTCGTCAGCTATATCGGCGATGTGCTCGCGCGCATCATCGAGCGGTTGTGAACGCCCAGCACATCGATGACTTCCTTCAGGTGCTCTCCGTGGAGCGCAACTACTCCGCAAATACCATTGCCGCCTACCGAAGGGACCTCGAACGCTTCAGCGAGTTCCTGAACGGCGAAGATATCCCGATGCTCGAGTGCCGTCACCACCACGTGTGGTCGTACGTCGGCGCACTGCGTCGTAGCGGCCTATCGGCCCGGTCCATCCAGCGCCATCTGTCATCCATACGCCGGCTGTACGAGCACCTGAAAAGCCGTGGCCGGGTCGTCAGCAATCCAGCCGCATCGGTCACGAGCCCCAAGCAGTCAAGGCGACTTCCAAAAGCGCTGGACACCGATCAGACCGCGCAACTCTTTCAGAGCGAAAACCAGAGCCCAACCGCCCGACGCGACCAGGCCATCCTGGAGCTGCTCTATGGCAGCGGCCTGCGTCTGAGTGAGCTGGTGAACCTGAACATCGGCGACATAGACCTTCGGGATGGCGCCGCAAAGGTTCTCGGCAAGGGAAACAAGGAACGCCACGTTCCTCTCGGCCGTTACTGCATAGAGGCGCTGGATAAGTGGCTGAAGGTTCATCCAAATCCCAGAACCGAGGCGCCACTATTCACCGGCCGGGGCTCCAGTCGCATCAGCCCCCGCACCGTGCAGGATCGTCTCAAGCGCGCCGCCCGGCAGACGCTGAACAGCGACGCGCTGCATCCGCACATGCTCAGGCACAGTTTTGCCACCCACCTTCTCGAGTCGTCAGGCGATCTTCGCGCCGTACAGGAGCTCCTCGGACATGCCAATCTGTCCACCACACAGATCTACACCCACATGGACTTTCAGCACCTCGCGGAAGTCTATGACAAGGCCCACCCCAGAGCCCACGGCACCGCTGAACAAGTAGAAGAGAATAAGGAACCATGAGCCTGCGGCTGGTGACGTTCGACCTGGACAACACGTTATGGGACGTGGACACCGTGATCCGTCGGGCGGAACAGACGCTGCGCAGCTGGCTCAGGGAGAACGTGCCGGAAGTGGTAGCGCTCTACGAAGGCGAAGGCATCGCCCACATCCGCCGACAGGTGATGGCAGAGCACCCGGAGCTACTGCACGATCTCTCACGGCTTCGCACCGAAATCATACGCCGGGCGATCGAGGCGACAGGTCGCAGCGGACCAGAGTCCCGCGCGCTGGCACACCAGGCCTTCGACGTTTTCTACGAAGGCAGGCATCAGGTGCACTACTTTGAGCACGCTCTGGAGGTGCTGGAGGAACTCGCCGGATCCTACACGCTGGCTGCGCTGACCAATGGCAACGCCGACTTCAAGCGCCTGGGGCTGGATCGCTTCTTCTCTTTCGGTTATTGCTCCGCCGACGTGGGGGCGAGCAAGCCGGCCCCGGACATGTTTCAGGCTGCACTCAAACAAGCCGGTGTTGAACCGCACCTGGCCCTGCACGTGGGCGACCACCTGCACGACGACATTCATGGTGCGGGTTCGGTGGGCATGCATACCGTATGGGTAAATCTGGCGGAAGAAGAGCCGGAGGAGATGCCTACCGAACCAACCACCAGCGTTACGTCTCTGGATCAGCTACCCGACGAAATCGACACTATTCGTCGCGGACTCGCTGCTGCACGAAAGCCTTAACGGCACCCACGTCAGCAGGCAGTTCATCCCTGCGGCTGGGTAGCCCCTTCAGGGCATCGAGACGGGGATGGTGTGCAACATCTTCACCCACAGCGCTGTTGACCACCTCCGGGAACTTCGCCGGCTCTGCCGTGGCGATGCACACCACTGGAGACAGGTGATCGAACCTTCTGGCAGCGGCCATGCCTACCGCCGTATGTGGATCGGCGACATAACCGCTCTGCCGGTAGACATCACCGATCGCCGATGCCGTTTCGTCATTGGTCACTGCCGTCGACTCAATGACGCCATCATTTGGAGGGGCGTCGAGCGACGCAGTGCCCGTAGTGCGGAAATCTTCCATGAAGGCCGCTACCCGACCGGCGTCACAACCGAAGTAGTAGTACAGGTAGCGTTCGAAGTTGCTGGCGACCTGGATATCCATCGCCGGCGTATGGGTGAAGCGGACATCTCCGCGGGCGTATTCGCCGGTGGCGAAGAAGCGCGCGAGTATATCGTTCTCATTGGTGGCAACGACCAGCTTGCCGATCGGGAAACCGAGTTGCTTCGCAAGATAGCCCGCGAAGACGTTGCCGAAGTTACCGGTCGGCACGCAGAAATTCACGGGCTCGTCGAACTGCAGGCTCGCGTACGCGTAGTAAACGATCTGCGCAAGCACACGGGCCCAGTTCACCGAGTTGACCGCGCCCAGGTTGTAGCGGTGCTTGAATTCGAGATCAGCAAAGATGGTTTTGACGATGTTCTGGCAGTCATCGAAGCTGCCGTCCACCGCCAGACAATGAACGTTTTCATCGGTCACCGTGGTCATCTGCAGCTCCTGGAGCGCACTGACACGGCCATTCGGGAACAGGATGAAGATGTCGATATTGTCGCGACCGCGCACGCCGGCTATCGCCGCGCTACCGGTATCGCCTGAGGTCGCACCGATAATGTTCAGGTGATCTCCACGCTCGGCGAGCACATAGTCGAAGAGCTGACCGAGAAGCTGAAGCGCCACATCCTTGAAGGCAAGCGTCGGCCCGTGGAAGAGTTCCAGCACGTTGAGATCACCCGCAGGGGCGATACGGACAACCTCAGGAATATCGAACGTCGCATAGGCCTGATCGATCAGGCGGTGCAGATCGGTTTCGGGAATATCGTCTGCAAAATAGGGCAGGAGTGCTTTGGCGAGGTCCGTGAACCCCAACTTTCTCCAACCGGGCATCTCCCGGGAAAGGTCAGGCAGTGATTCAGGAACAAGCAGGCCGCCATCGTCGGCCAGGCCCATGATCACTGCGTCTTTGAATGCCACGCCGTTCACGCCGCCGCGCGTGCTGCAGTACTTCATCGATGTGTCCCAGCACGAGTGCCCCAGTGAACGAGGCGCGTATCTTAACGCGCCCTGTTTTTTTTGAAAGAGAGGCCCGTTTCCGGCGAAGCCTTTAAATCGAGCCCCGGCCGTAGTTGTTCTCCGGTCGCTTGGGCGGATCTGCACGGAAGTTACGCGGCACTTCTTCGATGCCACCGCCCTGCTTCAGAAACCGCTCTACATCATCTGCCAGCTGGTCTCGGACATCTGTTTTTGCATCAGGGGTGTAGGACTTCGGGTCGTTGCTGCTCTGCGCCTGCGCATTTTCCTGGCTCATTTTCTCCTCCGGCCTCCGGCCACATGTTCAAAAGTCGCCAGAAGTTATAGACCAGATTTGAGATTGCGCAAGAAATTCGATTAAACCGCTTCGGGGCCACGCTCTCCTGTGCGAATCCGAACCACTTCTTCCAGCGCAGAAACGAAAATTTTGCCATCGCCAACTTTGCCGGTATTGGCGGATTTGGCGATTGTTTCCAACACCTGGTCCAGCAGACCGTCGTCTACAGCTACTTCGATTTTCACCTTCGGCAGAAAGTCCACTACATACTCTGCACCACGGTAGAGCTCAGTGTGTCCTTTCTGGCGACCGAAGCCCTTTACCTCAGTGACCGTCATGCCCTGCACACCGATCTCAGAAAGCGCCTCTCTCACATCGTCCAGTTTGAATGGCTTGATGATCGCGGAGATCAGTTTCATATCTTCTCCTTAACTCCTTCCCTCGTACGACCGAGGCCGCGTCTACTTGCGACCCGGCATCCTAATGCAATTCCAGAAGAGACACATGTACTGTAACCGGTCTGCGCAGGCAGACAGGCTGCACAGTCGCACTTTTCACTCTTCGTTCTGAATTTTTCGCTCTGAAAAGAGTGCACTAAACGTGCCAGCATATATCAGCACCGAAAAGGGGATTTATGTGCTCCTCAGCACCGGATCGACGCAAAAATGCACACTTTCAGTGCGTTTTCCCGCACCACAACTGGGCAAATTCCCACCGCGTGCGCTGATATCGAACCATAGCGAAATCGTTTTTTGCCCCCTACCATGATCGCCTGAAGTTGCCGAACACGAGGAGATCACGATGGACGCCACAGACCCCCTGGCCACATTCGTTGAGAGAGCCAGACAAACACTGACCGGGCTTGCAGAGCACAATCCGCTCGCAGATCTGCAGCTCGTACCACGCAGCGAATTCGATTCGCTGACCGAAGATGTGTCGAGATTGAGGGAGCAGGTGGCAACCCTGGAAGCAAGGATCCAGGAACTCGAAGCGCAAGCCTGAAGAGCGAGTCGTAAAGCCGGATGCAGGAGCATGCCGTTTTCAGTCGGGCGCAGGTAGGGGTCGATGCCCCCACCGTCACTGTAGAAACCCATCTGCAATCCGGCACACCGGGTTTCGTACTCGTCGGGCTGCCGGAATCCGCGCTGAGAGAGTCCCGCACCCGGGTGAAGAGCGCCATACAAAACTGTGGTTTCGGATATCCGCAGGAGCGCATCGTCGTCAATCTTGCACCGGCAGACTTGGCCAAAGAGGGCACCCGCTATGACCTGGCCATCGCTATTGGCATCCTCGTGGCAACCGGGGCGGTACGGCCGGAAAGCGTGGAACGGTATGAATTTCTCGGCGAGTTGGGGCTGTTCGGCGAAGTGCGTAGCACAAGAGGTTGCCTGTGTGCCGGGCTCGCCGCCGCACGGAAGGGCAGGACTCTGGTACTGCCAGCCAGCAACTTCAGCGAGTGCTCTGCTTACATCGACAACGTCGTAGCTGTCCGCCACCTACGAGAAGTGGTCGCACTTCTGCGGCAGAACACGATGCCTCCGCAACCCGCCAGATCCGCGCCAGACAGCAGTCCAGACACCGGGAAGTTCAACCGGATCGTCGGGCAGGAGGCTGCGAAGCGAGCACTTACTATCGCTGCAGCCGGCGGCCATCATGTACTTATGGTGGGGCCACCCGGCAGCGGCAAAACAATGCTGGCAGAGGCGTTCAAAGAGCTCCTGCCGCCCCTGTCCACCCCTTCTGCGGTGGAGGTGGCAGCAATCTACTCCGCAGCCGCACAACCCCCACCTGGCCCGAGACCGCCGTTGAGGACTCCGCACCATTCGAGCTCAGCCGTCGCTCTGGTGGGGGGCGGTCCGAACGGGCGGCCCGGTGAAATCACCCTGGCCCACCGCGGCGTCCTGTTTCTCGATGAGCTTCCGCATTTTCAGCCCAGTGTGCTCGATCATCTACGAGAGCCTCTACAGGCTCGCAGAATAGAAATATCCCGGGCCCGCTATTCGGTGACTTACCCCGCCGCCTTTCAGCTCATAGCCGCCATGAATCCCTGCCCTGCGGGAAGAAGCTGCAAGGAAAACCGGTGCCGGTGCACACCGAATCAGCGGCAGCGTTATCAGGCGCGCCTGTCAGGGCCTCTGCTCGATCGCATCGATCTGCACATCAACGTGCCG
>JAUIKX010000175.1 GCA_030430515.1 Gammaproteobacteria bacterium
GCCGGTTTCTTGGATGGCGCGCAGCACGATGCTCCAATCCACATGGCCGCTGCCCGGGATGCCGCGATCGTTCTCACAGGTGTGGACGTGCTTCAAGTGCCGCCCGCAGGCTCGATAGGCCGCTTCCAGGCTCTTCTCTTCGATGTTGGCGTGGAAGGTGTCGAGCAGAATGCCGACGCGTGGATGGTCCACGGCTTCCACCAGACGCACAGCATCAGCGGCGGTGTTGTGGCGCTGAACGAATATCCGGATGAGTACGAAAAGCTGCGCGGCAATGCGGGCCTCATTCCCAACATGGTGGCGGAGATCATTCGCTGGCAGACACCGGTAATCCATATGCGCCGCACGGCGCTGAAGGACACCGAGCTTGGAGGCCGGAAGATCAGCGAAGGCGACAAGGTGGTGATGTGGTACCTGTCGGGTAACCGCGACGAAACGGTGTTCGAAGATCCTGACCGCCTGATCATCGACCGGCCCAACGCCCGCCAGCATGTTGCGTTCGGCTACGGCATCCACCGCTGCATGGGTAACCGGCTGGCGGAAATGCAGCTGCGCACGCTCTGGGAAGAGATTCACAAACGCTTCGACCGTATCGAGCTGGTTGGCGACGTCGTTCGGCTGCCGAACAATTTCATCCGTGGGATTGCCGACGTGCCTGTCGTGCTGCACCCGAAATAGCATGTTCAGGCGTCTGTTAATCGGTGGAATGGCGGTGGTCGCGGTCGCGGCCTTTGTCGGCTGGCGCTACTTCGATGGCCGTATCGTGCGGTTGACGCCGGAGGCGATTGCCGAACTGAAAGAAGCCGTTGCCGCGCAGGACGAAGCCGCAACGCCGCTGCATCGTGCGGCGAGGGAGGTAGCGGCGCCTAACCCAATGGGCAACGTGTACTTCGGCGACCTGCACGTGCACACCGCACTGTCTTTCGACGCCTATCTTTTTGGCAACCGCAACGGTCTCGATGAGGCGTATGCGTTTGCCAATGGTGCCGACCTCGAGGTGGTGAACGGTGAAACCGCGTGGCTCAGCCGACCGCTGGACTTCGTTGCGCTCACTGATCACGCGGAGAGCTTTGCGCTACCTGCCATATGTGCTGACGACCCGAACCATCCTTTCTGCCTGAAAATGAACAACCCATCGGTGTTTCTGTTTCAGGAGCTGCGCAGCAGCGCGCTGGATCGTCCGCCCAAAAGGCCTGCATCCATGTGCGAGGTGGAGAGCCTTTGCGTCGAAGCAGAGAAAGCCACCTGGCAGCGCATCCGAGAAGCGGCAGAGCGGCATAACGACCCGGGTACGTTTACGGCTTTTACCGCGTACGAGTACTCGCCGGTGCTGCCCGAGGCGGGAAAGGCGCACCGCAATGTCATCTTCCGCAACGAACATGTGCCCGAACACGCAGCGTCTTCTTATGATGCGGTAACGACCCCCGATCTCTGGCGCACCCTCGAACGTGACTGCCAGGCGCCCTGCGAAGCGCTGACCATTCCGCACAACATGAACAAGATGTGGGGCGTGGCCTACAACGGCAAGACCATTGACGGCGACGACTACAGCCGCGAAGACTGGCGGGTACGGGCAGACCTGGAGCCGCTGGCGGAGATCTTTCAGATCAAAGGCGCTTCTGAGTGCGCGGTCGCTGCCGGCGCGGTAGATGAAGAATGCACATTCGAGCAGATACTGCCGGCCTGTGAACCGGGTCAGGAGATGGGCTGTGCGTTACCCAACTCGTTCGCCCGGCAGGGGCTGAAGAACGGGCTCGGCCTGCAGGCGCAGCTCGGCTTCAATCCGCTGCGTTTCGGCTTTGTCGGGGCCACTGACACCCATAACAGCACGCCAGGAGATGCCGAGGAGTGGGATTCCCGAGGCAGCAACGGCTTGTTCGGATCGCCCGCAAGCAAACGTCTGGCTGCGCCTGACGCGAACTACAAATCAGGCATCATGCGCAATCCTGGTGGCCTTGCGGCGGTGTGGGCGGAGGAGAACACACGCGACAAACTGTTCGACGCGATGAAGCGCAGAGAAACCTACGCAACCTCCGGCACCCGGATCCGGTTGCGGTTTTTTGCTGGTGCGTTGCCTTCAGATCTGCATGAAAACGACCGTGCGATCGAAATTGCCCATGAGCAGGGGCATCCCATGGGCAGCGTGCTTGCAGCGAACGAAGCGCCGGTATTCTTTGCCTCGGCATTGCAGGATCCCTTCAGCGCCCCGTTGGACCGCTTACAGGTGGTCAAAGGCTGGTGGGGAGACGGAGAAACGCACGAATCGGTGATGGACGTCGCGTGTTCAGGTGGTCGGCAGCCGGTAGAAGGCCGGTGTCCTGACAATGGCGCCCGGGTCGATCTGTCGACGTGTGCGTTCAGCTCAGATGTCGGTGATGCGGAACTCAACGCAAGTTGGCAGGATGCGGAATTCGTCGAGGGGCAGCCGGCGTTCTACTACGTGCGTGTGCTCGAAAACCCGACCTGCCGCTGGTCGACCTATGATGCCTTGCGGTTGGGCGTCTCACCCAGAGATGACGTCGACCCGGTTGTCAAAGAGCGCGCCTGGTCTTCGCCCATCTGGGTGACCGGGGCGCCCAGCGGGTAGTTGTCCGACTCGCCGCCGGCACTGCCGTAACCGATCGCAGCACCGCTCTGGCTTGCGAATTTGCTGAACTCGGGCGCCACGTAGGTGTCCAGCCTGCCCACGTAGTTGTCGGCGCTGCTGTCCAGGCGCAGATTGGTGATGTAGCTGTCGGTGAAGTCGTAGGCTTTGCGTGGCGCCCGGCATTTGCGCATCAGCCGGAAGAGGAGCTGCTTCAGCTCAGATCCGATGCCGCTTTCTTGGATGTTTCTCTCGTCCACGCCGAGGGGGCGGAGGATGTAGCGGTTAGCGAGCTGAACCAGGTCCCGACGGTTGCGCATGGGGCAGTAGAAGCTGGTAAACAGCGATACACAGAAGTCGTGGTACTGCATGCGTGTCGGCGCCGATTGCGGCCACCAGGCGCATTCTCCCGGGCCGACCTCCACGTGTTCGGCATGTTGTTCGAATGCGTTGCGGTACGGAATGGCACCGGAGGCCTCGTGGGCGAAAATTTCTTCCAGAAGTTCCTGCGACAGAAAGCGGAAATCCATAGCCGGTAATGAGCTGATGGTCTGGTGCCCTCGCATGTTCCACACCATGTTGTTTTCCGGGTGCACCGTGTAGTAGAACTGCGTGCCCGGCGCCGCGAGCACCAGGGTGTTGTAGTGCATACGAGGCTCGGCGATGGTAGGGCACATGTCCGCCACATTCGCATACATGTCGCGAATAAGAGCCTCATACCGATTGTCATATCTCTCGGGGCTCGTGATGTTGAGCCAGATCCGGCCGTAGCGAACGGCTTCGAGCAGCGTTTCGGCATTGCTGCCGCGGATGCAGACAGCCTTCCACTCCTCGGGCTTCTCCGGGTCTGTTCCCATGGTGAAGCACTGGATGCGCCGGCGCGGGTGGTTCGACAGGAGTTCAAGCAGCGCGTCGTCGGAAAACAGATCGAGCCGCTCGTAGTCGTGGTGCGCGGACTGAAGCGTTTCACCATAGGTGGCGAAGCGCTCCAGATCGTCCAGCAGCGGCTGGTGGGAGAGGTTTTCCAGCGCTCGGCTGAATTGCGGTGGCGCTTCCGCTGTCTGGTGTGAGAGTGAGACCTGCATCCCTCAATGAACGCAAATCCTGTCGATTCATTCGTTGCGCTGCTACCCGGGGCAGCGTGAACGGCTTCACACCTTTGGCAATTTCAGCTCAAACCCAACTCTTCTGCGAACTGATCGCGCATGACAAACTTCTGCATCTTGCCTGTAACGGTCATTGGGAATTCATCCACCAGCTTGATGTAGCGTGGGATTTTGAAATGCGTGATCTGGCCGCTGCAGAACTCACGGATCTCCTGCTCGCTGACATCTGATCCTTCCCGAACCTGCACCCAGGCGGCCACCTGCTCCCCGTATTTCTCGTCGGGCACGCCAAACACCTGCACCTCCTGAATGCCGGGATGCGTATACAGGAATTCCTCGATCTCCCTGGGGTACACGTTCTCGCCGCCGCGGATGATCATGTCTTTGATACGGCCTGTGATCTTGATGTAACCTTTTTCATCCATTTCGCCGAGATCACCGGAATGCAGCCAGCCTTCTGCGTCGATGGTGTCTGCGGTTTTTTCGGGCTCGTCCCAGTATCCCTGCATGACGCCGTAGCCGCGTGCGCAGACTTCGCCGGTTTCACCGATATCAGCGGTGCTGCCGTCTTCTCGGCATATTTTGATTTCCCAGTTCATGTGCGGCCGGCCGACAGTGCTGACCCGTGCTTCGAACGGGTCGTCGATGGCGGTGGCAGTATCGATCGGGCTGCACTCGGTCTGGCCGTAGCCGATGACGATCTCGGTGAGATCCATCTCGTTGATCAGCCGCTTCATCAGTTCGACCGGGCAGGTGGAACCGGCGATGACGCCGGTACGCAGAGAACTTACGTCGAAACTCGAAAAGTCCGGCTGATCGAGTTCAGCGATAAACATCGTGGGCACACCATGGAGCGCCGTGCATTTCTCATCCTGCACCGCCTGAAGAACGGCCTGCGGTTCGAAGACTTCGCATGGCAGCACCATGGTGGCGCCATGGGAGACGCAGCAGAGCGTACCGAGCACCATACCGAAGCAGTGATAGAGCGGTACGGGAATGCACAGAACATCCTGAGGTGTGAAGTTCATGGACACGCCGATGCCATAGGCATTGTTCAGAATGTTCTTGTGCGACAGCGTTGCACCTTTCGGCATGCCGGTGGTGCCGCTGGTGAACTGAATGTTGATGGGGCTGTCAGCGTCGAGAGCGTCGCCGATTGCCTTCACGCGCTGCAGATCGGCATCACTGCCGCGGTTGCAGATATCGCTGAAATTGAACATGCCGGCAGTCGCTTCATCGCCCATGCGGATGACGATTTCCAGATGCGGCAATTTCTCTGATTTCAGGGCGCCTGCGGGACAGTCGGCAAGTTCCGGTGCGAGCTCCTGAAGCATCTGCAGGTAGTAGCTGGTTTTGAACTGTTCGGCGGTGACGATGGCCTTGCAACCGACCTTGTTCAACGCGTACTCCAGCTCGTACAGCCGGTATGCGGGGTTGATGCATACCATGATGGCGCCGATACGGGCGGTGGCGAACTGGGTCAGCACCCACTCGTAGCGGTTGGGCGACCAGATGCCGACCCGGTCACCCGGCTCGATGCCGAGCGAAAGAAATCCGGCCGCGAGACGATCCACCTCAGTCGCGAACTCGCCGTAGGTCCAGCGAATGTTCTGGTGCGGCATGATCAGCGCCGGGTGGTCGGGATCCCGAGCGACGATGCGGTCGAGCCGCTCGCCGATGGTGGTGTTGATGAGCTCCGTTTCAGGACCATGGGCGTGTGCCTTGGTCAGCGTCATAGGTATGCCTCCCCAAACTGTCAGCGGCTGAGTGTATTCGATTTGAACTGCGGTGGTTAGATGGTGCGAGACTTGATTCATGGTGGTCTCTGCCGGGAAGATGGGCGGTGTTAACAGCATATCCAGGAGAGAGATTGGTGGACGTCAGTCAGGCGGTAGATCAGAGGATGTCGGTAAGAGCATTTACCGATCAGGACGTGTCGCGGGCGCTTCTTGAGGAACTCCTGCAGAAGTCTGCCAGAGCTCCGTCGGGGGGCAACGTACAACCCTGGCGGGTTTTTGTGCTTCAGGGTGAAGCCATGCAACGGTTCCGGTCGACCGTGTCAGATGCGCCTGTGAACAAACCGGAATACGACATCTACCCGCGGGATCTCGGCGAGCCGTATCGCACGTCGCGTTTCAAAGTGGGGGAGGACATGTACAACCTTCTGGGTATTCCCCGCGAAGACAAGGCGGCCCGCCTGGCCCGCCTGGCGCAGAACTACCACTTCTTCGGCGCGCCGGCCGCGTTTTTCTGCTACATCGATCGGCAGATGGGGCCGCCTCAGTGGTCGGATCTCGGCATGTTTCTGCAGACTTTCATGCTGCTCGCGGTGGAGGCAGGGCTCGGAACCTGTGCGCAGGAAGCATGGGCCATGAAATCCGAAGCCGTCAGCCGCTTTTTCGATGCGCCGGACGAGCTGATGCTGTTCTGCGGTATGGCGGTCGGTCACATCGACGCCTCGCAGCCGGTGAACACGCTTCGATCCGAGCGTACACCGCTGAACGAATTTGCCACTTTTGCCTGAATCATCATCAATACGGGAGTCTCAGCTAATGAACCTGAAAGGAAAGATTGCGGTCGTCACCGGTGCCAGCCGGGGAATCGGCAAGGGCATTGCCATCGCGCTCGGAGAGCAGGGTGCTACGGTCTACGTCACCGGCCGCACCACCGGTGACGGTGAGCGCACCATCGATACCACAGCACGACTCGTCACCGAGGCAGGTGGCGAAGGCCGGGCGATCCAGTGTGATCATGGCGACGATGCGCAGATTGAGGCGCTCTTCAAGCAGATCGGCGAGGAAGCCGGCCACATCGATATACTGGTCAACAACGTCTACAAGATTCCGAATCCACCGGCCTGGGGCGGTGGCTTCTGGGACCACTCGATTCAGGTGTGGGACGACCAGGTAGGCATCGGCCTGCGCGCGCACTACGTGGCGAGCTGGCACGCCGCGCCGCTGATCTTCAAAGCGGGCAAGGGCGCCGCGATTCTCAATGTGTCGTCACCGGGCGGCCAGAGCTATCACTTCTCGAGTTCCTACGGCGCGGGTAAGGCAGGTCTCGACCGGCTGACGGCAGACATGGCCATTGAGCTCGAGCCCAAAGGCGTGGCGGCGGTCGTGCTTTATCCGGGCTCTGTGGCGACCGAATTCATTCAGGATGCCGCTGCAGAGCGTGACATGGACCTGTCGAAATCGCAGACACCGCTGTACGTCGGGCGTTGCGCAGTCGCGCTTCTCGCTGCCGATGATCTGATGAGCCGCTCGGGCACCATCCAATGGGTGGAAGACCTGGGCGAAGAGTTTGATCTGTACGACGAGAACGGCCAGCGGCCGCCGGGATACGCCGACCGATAGCCGCGCGCCGAGCCTTCAATACGGGTCGCAGTGCTGGTAGCGTTTCGAGTTAATCACACCAACAGGAAACGCTGTCGATGAAGACGCTGAACGTCAATGGCCGGAAGGTTCGGGTAGATGCCGATGAGAGCACGCCTCTGCTGTGGGTTCTTCGGGAGCACCTGGACCTCACCGGCACCAAATACGGGTGCGGCATCGCGCAGTGCGGTTCCTGCACCGTGCACATCGATGGGGCACCGGTCAGATCCTGCGTCATGCCGCTTGCTGCGGTCACCGAGAAGGCCGAGATCACTACCATCG
>JAUIKX010000176.1 GCA_030430515.1 Gammaproteobacteria bacterium
CTGTCCGGAGGACTGCGCCTATTGCCCCCAGAGCACCCGCTATGACACGGGGCTCGAAGTAGAGCAGTTGATGGAGGTAAACGCGGTGCTGGAGCAGGCTCGCGCCGCCGCGGCGTCGGGTGCCACGCGCTTCTGCATGGGCGCCGCCTGGCGTTCGCCGAAGGATCGCGACATGCCGCAGGTAGTGGCCATGGTGAAGGGCGTGAAGGCGCTTGGCCTGGAAACCTGCATGACACTCGGCATGCTCACTGACAGCCAGGCCGACGAGCTGGCATCGGCGGGGCTGGACTACTACAACCACAACCTGGACACCTCACCGGAGTATTACGGCGACATCATCACCACGCGCACCTACCAGGATCGCCTGGAAACGCTGGATCACGTGCGCCGCGCGGGCATGAAGATCTGCAGCGGCGGCATCGTGGGCATGGGCGAACAACAGGCGGATCGCGCAGGGCTGTTGCAGCAGCTCGCGAATCTGCCGGGGTACGGTTCTGACAAATAGGATTGTTCGAGGCGCGCATCGATTCGAGTCAGGCGGATAGGTCGTTCAATGGCAATCCCACTTTCCGACCTGACTCAGGCTAAAGTTTTCGCCGCGCTTACCGTAACAGAGAGTAGACATTCAAAAATTTAAGGAACGACATTGAACAGCCCCGCAATGCAGTACCAGAAGCTCGACGTACAGACCCTTGTCAGCTCAGCCAGCCCTCATAAGCTGATCGGCATGCTGTTCGATGGTGCATGCTCCAGGCTTGCTCAGGCGAGAGGCTGTGCCGCTCGTGAGGATCATGAAGGGCGTTGCCGGCTGATCGGAGAAACGGTTTCTATCGTCAATGGTCTGCAGGCATCGCTCGACCACGATAAAGGCGGAGAGCTGGCACAGAATCTCGACGCGCTCTACGACTATATGCTGCGCCGTCTGTACGCTGCCAACCGCGATAACGATGCAGATGGCCTGCGCGAGGTGCTCGATCTTGTACGTACTCTGCAGGATGCATGGACAGCGATCGATCCGGAAGTCGTCAACCTGGAGGCGGCCGCAGGGGCAAAAGCGTGACCAACACGCCAGGCGATGATCTCGAGTTCGTAGTCAGTGCGGGCGACCGGCTGGTGGCCGAAGGCCGGTTCGACGAGTTGGCGGACCTGGCCCGTGAGATCGAAAACCGGTCGCTCACGATGAGTGTCGATGAGCAGCGGAGCCTTCGTCAGGCGGTTGCTGAATGGATCAGCACTGCGGCGGTGATCAGGGCGCAATGTGCGTTGCAGCTCAAGCAGATGCATGAAGGCTCCGATGCGGCCCGTGCCTATAAAGATGTCTCAAGAGCGACTTAGCTGTATCTTCGATGCGCCGGTCCTGCGGCGGTCGATAAGAAACTTACCGACAGATATTTGACCCTCGCTGGATACGTACTTTACTTCCTCTGAGACTTGGCGAGACGGAAGTTAAAGGACTATGGACGTGGTGAACCTGCGCGTTGCGGTTGCAGCGCAAGATCGCGAACAGGAGCGGGTATTGACCGGCATTCTCGAATTTGCCGGCGTGAACGTCAGCGACCTCGAGACGGCGCAAGTCATACTCGTTGGTGATGGCGAGGGCTTTGTTGATGATAAGAAGCCAATCATATATGTCGGTGGGGAGGCACCCCGGCATCTCAATGTCGTTGCCGAAGTGCCACAGCTGCGCTACCACCAGCTGATCAGCGCGCTCCATGAGGCGCAGACCATCCTCAGAGACGATCAGGGCGAATCTTCAGGACTGCCGTCGCTACCGACGCTGGTTGGTGACTCCCCGGCGATGATCGGTTTGCGCAGCATGCTGCATCGCGCAACCCAGGTGTCTGCCCCCATACTGATGCTGGGCGAGAAAGGCTGCGGAAAAGAGCAGATCGCTCGTATCATCCATGAACGATCCGAGCGCTCCGAAGGGCCGTTCGTACCCATCGACTGTGGGGTGATACCCGAGGAGCTGATCGAGAGTGAGCTGTTCGGTCACGAACGCGGCGCTTTTCCTGGAGCGCTGACCACCAAAGTAGGCAGGCTCGAGCTCGCGCGCACCGGTACGATCTACCTCGCCAACGTCGATGCGCTGAACTATCCCATGCAGGTCAAACTGCTCCGCGCTTTGCACGATGGCACGTTCGAACGCATCGGTAGTGACGATCGTGTCGAGCTCGACGTGCGCGTAGTGGCAGCCAGCGAGTCCGATCTGGAAGAAATGGTCGCGAGCGGCGGCTTCCGGGAAGATCTTTACTACAAGCTCAGCGTGTTTCCGGTGCAGCTGACCGCACTGCGCATGCGCACCGAGGATCTGCCGGCCGTCATAGAACGTATCCTGGCCGATATCGAGCAGGCGCAGAAGATTTCACTGAGGCTTTCGATGGACGTCATAGAGAGCCTCAAGTCCTATGCCTGGCCCGGCAACGTTCGTGAGCTCACGAACGTTCTGGAACGCCTCAGCTTTCAGTACGCTCAGGACGTCGTCACCACCCGTGATCTGCCGGCGCGACTGTCCGGCAAGGCTGGTGTTGAACCCGTATCGGAGAACGTACAGAGCGCATCTCAGGATGCGACGCCCGAAAACGTCCGGCTTCCGGTCAACGGGCTCGATCTCAAGGACTATCTGGCCCGGCTGGAGTGCAGCCTCATCGAGCAGGCCCTGGACGATACGGGTTCGGTGGTAGCACGCGCAGCGGATCGTCTTCACATCCGACGTACGACGCTGGTCGAGAAGATGCGCAAGTACGGAATTTCGAGGGCCTGAAGTGATCGGTATCTACTGGGCCGACCATCGTGGACGGCAGGAACTGTCAGAGACGCTGGCGCTTCTCGGCCGCCAGGTCATCTGCAACGAATCCGGATGGCGGGAAGGCACCCATACCTGGTGCGAACTCGCGGTAATGGATGAACCCAGCTTCATGCAGTTTCGGGAAAGCTGCAGCAGTGCTGCTTCCCAGCAGGCGGTCATCGTCGTAGGTGGCGAGGATGCAGCGACTCCCGCCGTCGTGGCCATTCGCGCCGGAGCGGTGGACTACCTCCCGGGCAAACGGGATGTCGCGCAGGTCGCTGCGCGGTGCTCCGATCTGGATGTGCGTCTGGCATCCCAGGACTTCATTGCGAAATCAGACGTGTCCACGGATCTGTTCCGTCTGGCAACGCGGGTCGCGCGGACCGACGTGGCGATTATGCTGCACGGTGAAAGCGGCACGGGTAAGGAGGTCGTCGCACGGCACATTCATGCTCAGTCGCCTCGCAGCGATGGTCCCTTTGTTGCAGTGAACTGTGCGGCCCTGCCGGAAAACATGCTCGAGGCGATTCTCTTCGGTCACGAGAAAGGCAGCTTCACCGGCGCGAGTGAAAGCCGGCCTGGTAAGTTCGAGCAGGCTGATCGTGGCACACTGCTGCTCGATGAGGTTACCGAAATGCCTCTGGCGCTTCAGGCAAAGCTGCTGAGGGTGCTCCAGGAACGTGAAGTGGAGCGGGTCGGTGCAAAAAAACCACGCCCGATCGATGTGCGGATCATCGCCACGACTAACCGTGAGCTTGCCCAGTCTGTTTCCGAGGGCAGCTTCCGGGAAGACCTGTACTACCGACTCAACGTGTTTCCCCTGCATCTCAAACCGCTGCGCGACCGAAAGGACGACATCTGTGAGCTGGCGCGTCATTTTGTGACGAAACATGCCCGCCTGCGTTCAGGCCGCACCGTAGCGGCGATCAGCGATGAGGCGCTGGTCAGGCTCAAGCAGCATGAGTGGCCCGGCAATGTTCGTGAGCTGGAGAACGCCGTTCAGCGCGCACTGGTGCTCTGCGACGGTGACGTGATCGAACTCGAACATCTGGATCTGGGGATGGCGGCGCTCGACCAGGCAGCATCCGATCTGGGCAGCCGCATGCTGCACGCGGAAGGCGAAACCATTGCCACCGCGCTGCGGGAGCATGGTGGGCGGCGCAATGCCACGGCGAAGGCGCTGGGTATCTCCGAGCGCACGCTGCGCTACAAACTCAAAAAGCTTCGTGAAATCGGTATGGAGGTGGAATGAACATATCTGGACCTTCCTCGCCACGCGCAGACATCGATAGCGTGCTGGCTCAGATCCGTTCCATGCAGGCCAATACTCAAGGCGAGCTGAAGCGCGCCATGCGGGCTGCCGACGTGGCGCCCAACCGCGAGGCGCCGGCCGTTCGCAGCACGGACTTCGGCGACATGCTGGGCGGCGCGCTCAAATCGGTTAACGCGCTTCAGCAGGCTTCCGCGAAAGCATCGAACGATTTCGTGACTGGTAAGAGCAAGGACCTGGTTGGAACGATGCTGGCTTCTCAGAAAGCCAACATCGCCTTTCAGGCAACCACCCAGGTTCGCAACCGGGTGGTGAGCGCCTACCAGGACATTATGAACATGCCGATCTGATGGGTTGAAAGATGGCCGAACTACCAGTCCGTACTGACGATCTACCGGATCAGCCGGCGATACGCATTCCAGGCTCAGATTTTCTGCGCGGCGCGTCAAAGATGCCCGTGGTGCGTCAACTCGGCCTTCTGTTTGCCATTGCCGGTGCAGTTGCTTTGGCTGTGGCTGCTGTGTTGTGGATGCAGGACGAAGACCTGAAGCCGCTCACCGCGGTGCAGTCTGCCGACCAGGCCGGGGAGATCATGCAGCTTCTGGATGCGTCGGGTATCGCTTATCGGCTCGATCACCGCACGGGCACTCTGCTGGTTGATGGCGATCGTCTGTACGAAGCGCGGATGAAGATTGCCGGTGTCAGTTCGGCTGAACACAGCCAGGTAGGCTATGAACTGCTGGATCAGGAGCAGGGCTTCGGCGTCAGCCAGTTCATGGAAAACGCCCGCCATCGTCGCAGCATCGAAGGTGAGCTGGCGCGGAGCATCGCGACCATCGAGTCGGTGCAGCATGCGCGTGTACTTCTTGCCGTACCCAAGTCCACCACCTTCCTGCGGGACCGTCGCAAACCGTCTGCATCGGTAACCGTTACCCTTCGGCCCGGGAAAACCCTGATGCCGGAACAGGTGCGCGGCATTACCAATCTCGTGGCCGGCGCTGTTTCCGAGCTCGACACGGAGAATGTAGCGATCGTCGATCAGTCCGGTCGTCTGCTTTCACGTCAGGATGAGGACCCGGGGCTCGAAGCGACGGAACGCCAGCTCCGCTACGTGGCGAAACTGGAGAACCAGCTTCGTACCAAGGTGGAAGTCATACTCGAGCGTATGCTGGGCGCGGATTCCTACACCACCCAGATTACCGCCGAGGTGGACTTCACGAAGCAGGAACAGGCCAGCGAACAGTACAATCCCCAGGAGCTGGCCGTGCGCAGTGAATCGACGATGGAAGAAGAGCGGGTCGGTGTGCAGCCAGCACTTGGCGTGCCCGGTACGCTGACCAATCAGCCACCCGCAGAACCTGAAGCGACCGTCGATCCCGCGGAGCAGGAAGCGAAGCAACCACGTACCGTGCGCAATGAAGCGACACGCAATTTCGAGGTGGATCGTACGGTCAGCTACGTTCAGCAGTCCTACGGTCGTCTCAACCGGCTGGCGGTATCGGTGGTGGTCGATCACCATCGCACGGTCGATGCCGAATCCGGTGAGGTTTCAACGACACCGTGGAGCGACGAAGAGCTCGAGCAGCTGCGATCTGCTGTTGCCAGTGCGGTCGGTTTTTCTGAAGCACGGGGAGACACCATTTCAGTCATGTCGAGCCCGTTTCACCAGACTGAATACGAAGCCCCGGTGGACGCGCCGATCTGGACGGAAAGCTGGTTCGTTGATCTGACGAAGCAGATCCTGGGTGCCATCGTTCTGGTGCTCGTTCTGTTTCTGCTCCTTCGGCCCCTGTACCGAAGTCTCAGTAGAGCCGGCGAAATGGTGCATGAGCGGCAGGCCATGGAGATCGCTGATCTCAACCAGGCGCGCGAGCAGCTCTCTGGCGGTGAAGGCCCCCTCGGGCTACCCAAACCGGGAGAACACGGCGCAGGCGAAATTACGCCGGTCATGAAGCTGGATGCCGTGAAAGGTCTTGTTGCTAACGACCCGGCCCGGGTTGCTGAAGTCGTCAAACACTGGGTGAATCAGGATGAGTGAAGGTCCGGTTGAGGAGTATGGTCCTCTGCATCAGGCGGCGGTGCTTCTTCTGTCCATCGGCGAGGAGGAAGCTGCGCAGGTTCTGCGGCATCTGGATGCTTCCGAGGTGCAGAGGGTTGGAGAGGCAATGTCTCAGCTCGGGTCCGTGCCTCTGAAACAGATCGACACCGTAGTGGATCACTTCCTCGAGGAGGTCAGCGAGCAGAGCGGGCTGTCGGTGGGTGTGTCTGACTATGTGCGCAAGATTCTGGTCGGTGCGCTTGGCGAACACAAGGCAACCACCGTGCTCGAACGCATCCACGGCGGTAGCACCAGAGGCCTGGACAAGCTGCGCTGGATGGACCCGCGAGCCATTGCTGATTTCATGAAAGAGGAGCATCCACAGATTCAGGCGATCATTCTGAGCTACCTGGATGCGGAACAGGCGGGTGAGGTATTGAGCTATTTCGACGACCCGAAGGATACCGCCGAGATCGTCGTGCGGGTCGCCAACCTGGAGAGCATTTCCCCAACGGCGCTGGCAGAGCTCGGTGCCGTGCTCGAAGAGCACGCGGGCAAGCAGAAAGCCAACCGGTTCGCAATGATGGGCGGGCGTCGAGTCGCTGCAGACATCATGAACAGTCTGACCAAGGGGCGGGATGAAGCGGTGCTCGAACAGATCCGCGATCAGGACGAGTCGCTGTGCGACGAGATTCAGGAGCAGATGTTCGTGTTCGACAATCTCGCTGCGGTAGATGATCGCGGCATCCAGACGCTGCTTCGGGAGGTTTCCACAGACATCCTTACGATGGCTCTGAAAGGCGCCGATGTGGCGCTGCGTGAAAAAGTGTTCAACAACATGTCCAAACGTGCCGCGGAGCTGCTGGCGGACGACATGGAAGCGAAAGGGCCTGTCCGACTCAGCGAAGTGGAAGTGGCTCAGAAGGAAATTCTTGTGGTCGCTCGAAAGCTGGCTGACGAAGGCGAGATCGTGCTGGGCGGCTCCGGCGAGGAAATGCTGTGATGGAAGCCCGCACGATGAGCTGGCCACGGATCGGCGAGGCACTGGCTGAACAGGATGCCGTTGATGTCGAGCAGGTGGTTGCCGAGGCCCGAGAAAGAGGTCACGCAGAAGGCTTTGAGGCGGGCAAGGCTGAAGGAGAGGCCGCCGGACGGGCTGCGTACGATGCTGAAATCAAAGCGGTCGTGGAACCCCTAGAGGC
>JAUIKX010000177.1 GCA_030430515.1 Gammaproteobacteria bacterium
ATGAGCGCGAAAACTATCTGGGCACGCGGCGCATTCGGGTGTGTCACCGGATCGGTGAGAATGAAAAACGCAGCCAGCATGGTACCGCCCATGCCCAGATGCATGAGCGGAGAGCCGAGGCTCGATGAGCTGCCGCTGTCGTAAAACAGAAATATCAACACGACGAGACCGAGCAGAAAAGTCAGAGGCAGCCGCCATCTGATGATACCCTTGAGTATCAGTACCAACCCGCCGATGGCGAAGGCCGCATTGATCCATTCCCAGCCGGCACCGCCGAGCGAGCCGAATGCATCGGTCTGCATGACTTCGTCGATCGTCATCGCGCCACGATGTTTCAGCGCGTCGAGGGCAGTCGCCCCTGTCGCCGCATCCACCTGCCAGCGATTGAACGCGCCCGGTAGTGATACCAGCGCGATGGCATATCCGACCATGGCCGGGTTGAAAAGGTTCTGACCGATGCCTCCGTATACATGTTTACCGATGGCAATCCCGGCAATAGCGGCGATGGCCACGGCATACGGACCGGCGCCGGGCGGCACGGCGGCGCTGATGAGCAGAGCGGTAACGAGGGTGCTGCCGTCTGCGATGGCAGCCCGAATCGGCCGCTCGCGTAGATGCAGGCAGAGCGCTTCGGCAAGATAGGCGGCAGTGCAGGCAATCAGAATGTTCACCAGAGTGCCATGACCGAAGTACGAGGTCTGCACGATCAGCCCTGGCACGAGCGCTGCAGCCACCCAGAGCATCACCGTTCGTGTGTCAGGTTCGCCCACGCACCCTCCTCAAACGGGCCTGGCGACGCGCGGCTTTGTCCGCTAGCCGCTGGGTGCGCCGCTCTTCATGAGCTGTAAAACGTCGCAGTGCTTCGGTTTTGTTGCGCTCGCTGGCGATATACGCCCTGGCAAGAACGCGTGCATTTCGTGTGGCGGCGAGCACATCGATGTGGCTGGGGCAGACGGGCGTACACAGACCGCACTCTATGCAGCGATCGGCATGCAGCCGCTCGAGATCCATGCCGCTGGCCTTGATTGTCCGCACGATCTGCGCAACGGGCAAGCCTTCAGGGCACGCCTCATTGCAGGCTGCGCAGTTGATGCAGGGGGTGGAGGTTCGATGCTGCGCTACGTGAATGGCGTTGGTCGTTTTGCCGACGGCCACACCGGCGGCGCTTCCGCTCAACCGCCCACCTTCGATCAGGTCGCCTTGCAGGCCGAGCTCGCTGAACGGTTTGCCGATCGGCAGCCAACGGTTCTGCCCTTCGATCGACACCATGCGGCCGATCAGCGGCCAGCCCTGCATCGCCCGTCCCACGGCATGAGCGGTGCCGAGATTGATGACGACCACGTTGTGATGCGTGGGTCGGTCGCCATGAATCAGGTTTGTCTGGAACAGCGTATTGATCAGATATCGTTCGTAACCGACCGGGGTTTTTGCCGTGCCGACGTCGTGTTTCTGCCAATTACCTTCAGCCGGGCAGAGCGATGTGGCGGTACTGTGAGCGATGTGCACCTCAGCGCCGAGCAACGCCGAGAGCGCGCGTATCCCGAGCGTAATCGTCTCCGGCTGCTGTTCGCACAGTGCGGCATCGCACGAGATGCCGGGTTCGCATTCCACCGCGTTGATGACGAGCCGTTTCACGCCTTGCCTCAGCGCATCGAGCAACTTCAGGTAGGTTGGAAAGCCACCGCCACCCAACCCGACGATGCCCGCTGCTTCGATGCGTTGCAGTGTTTGCGGGTCCTCCACTTCGAGCGGTGCCATCGAAGGTTTCTGAGCTTCATGGTCAACACGGAGCTCGAGCTGCCCGGCGGTCAGGCGTTCAACCGCGCCGGCAAAGGCACTGTGCAGATGTTCGCGACCGTTTGCGATGATCTGGCCGCATGTGATCGGTTCGCCTTCCCTGACAATCCACTGACTGAGTGCAGGTCGTGGGTAGATCAGATGATTCATCATGGTGTGTGCATATCGATACAGTCCATGGGACACGGCGGCACGCAGAGCTCGCAACCGGTGCAGTCGTTGGCGACGACCGTGTGCATGTACTTCGGCGCGCCGACGATGGCATCCACCGGGCAGGCATCGATGCACAGATAGCAGCCGATGCAGCGTTCTTCGTCGATGAAAGCGACAGAGGCCTCTGGTTGTTCGAGCACCTCGCCGGAACGCGGATTGTCGGGAAGCAGTTCGGCAAGCCGGGTGACTGTAGGCTCACCCCCGGGGGGACAGAGGTCGATGGCCGCTCCTGCGGCCAGAGCTTCTGCGTACGGCCGGCATCCGGGATAGCCACACTGGGCGCATTGTGTCTGTGGCAGCTGGGCGTCGATGGCGGCAATCAGTGGATCTTCGTCGGTTCTGAAACGGCGTGACGCTATAGCGAGCATGCCGCAGACGCCCAGTACCAGTGCCACCAGCGTGAACGCGCCGATCATGCCAGGCCCTGGAATCCGAGAAATGCCAGCGCAAGTATGCCGGCGCTTACCAGTGTGACCGGCGTGCCGGTCATCGCGTTGGGCAGGTCGGCGCTTTCCAGCTGTTCCCGCATGGCGGAAAACAGCACCATGACGAGCGTGAAGCCGAGCGCGGCACCGACCGCGAAAACGAACGTTTCCAGGAAAGTCAGCGCCTGGCTGACCGATAGAAGGGCAACGCCCAGCACCGCGCAGTTTGTAGTGATCAGCGGCAGGTAGATGCCGAGCAGTTGATAGAGGGTACGGCTTGTCGCTTTGATGTACATCTCCGTGAGCTGCACCGCGCCGCCGACGATGACGATGAAAGCAATGATTTTCAGGTATTCGAGTTCGAGCGGCAGCAGAATCGCGTGGTACACGATATGGCTGAGTGATGCTGCCAGGCACAGCACGAAGGTGGTCGCCAGCCCCATGGCCAGAGCGGTATCGATCCTTCGCGTAGTGCCGAAGAACGGACAGAGGCCGAGAAACTGTGCCAACACGAAGTTGTTGACGATCAGTGCGCCCACCAGCAGTGCGGCGAGCTCCATGATCAGGTCACTTCCATTCCCGGTTCCGCACCGCTGTCCGGTGAGATCAGAAAGATATCTTTACCGCCGGGCCCGGCCGCCAGCACCATGCCTTCGCTCACGCCGAAGCGCATTTTTCTCGGCGCGAGATTGGCCACCACCACCGTCAGCTTGCCCACCAGATCCTGCGGCTCGTACGCACTGCGGATACCCGAGAAGACATTGCGCTGGTGATCGCCTACGTCCAGGGTGAGTTGTAGGAGTTTGTCGGCACCCTCGACGAAATCCGCGGCGACCACTTTCGCGACGCGCAGCTGCACCTTGGCGAAGTCGTCGATGGTGATGGTGTCGGTCACGCTCTCTTCTCCTTTCTTGCCGCCGGGCTCCCGGTCGGCCGTTTCTGCTTCAGTCTGCATGCTCGCTTCGACCACCTTGTCGAGCGATTTACGCTCCATGCGCGCGAACAGTGCTTTGAATTTTTTGATCGGGTGATCCGTCAGAGTCGCCTGACTGTCGTCCCATGTGAGCGGCTCGATATTGAGGAACGCCTCTGCGTCTGCAGCGAGTTTGGGCACGACAGGCTTGATGTAGGTGATGAGCACCCGGAACAGATTGATACCCTGGCTGCATACGCCATGCACTTCTTCTCGGCGCTCGGGATCCTTGATCGCGCTCCAGGGTTCTTTCTGGGCGACATACTGGTTGGCCTTGTCGGCCAGGGCCATGATTTCCCGTACAGCTTTCGAGACTTCTGAATTCTCATAGAGCGCGGCGATGGCGTCGGCGCGTGCTGCAAATTCGGCCTGCAGTTCCGGTTCCGGCAGCTCCGCCGCCAGGGTGCCGTCGAACTGCTTGGTGATGAAGCCGGCGCAGCGGCTGGCGATGTTAACCAGTTTGCCCACCAGGTCGGAATTCACCCTCTGCACGAAGTCGTCGAAGCTGATGTCGAGATCGTCGATGCCGTCGGTGATCTTCGTGGCGTAGTAGTAGCGCAGATATTCCGGAGACAGATGTTCGAGGTACGTTGCGGCTTCTATGAATGTGCCGCGGCTCTTGGACATCTTCTGGCTGTTGACGGTGATGAAGCCGTGGGCATGCACTTTTGTCGGCTTTCGGAAGCCGGCAGTTTCCAGGAGCGCAGGCCAGAACAGGCAGTGGAAGTTGATGATGTCCTTGCCGATGAAATGATGTACTTCGGATTCGGCGTCCGGTGCCCAGAAGTCTTCGAACGACAGGTCGTTGCGGCTTTCCAGGTATTTTCTGAGGCTCGCCATATAGCCGATAGGGGCATCCAGCCACACGTAGAAGTACTTGTCATCCGTGCCGGGTATCAGAAAACCGAAGTACGGAGCATCGCGAGAGATATCCCAGGCCTTGAGACCGCTGTCCAGCCATTCGGCGAGCTTGTTGGCCACTTCCTGCTGCACCGCGCCACCGTCGATCCATGCCCGCAGAGCATCGGCCATCTGCGGCAGGTCGAAAAAATGATGCTCGCTCGAGCGCAACTCAGGCGTGCCGCCCGATAGTGCCGAACGCGGGTTGCCCAGGTCTGTGGCTGCATACGTTGCACCGCAGACATCGCAGTTATCGCCAGGCATGTCCTCGGCCCCACACTTCGGGCAGGTGCCTCGAACGAAGCGGTCTGCGAGAAACAGGTTCTTTTCGGGGTCGAACAGCTGCTCCACATCTTTGGTGAAGATACGCCCGGCGTCTTTGGCGCGGTTGTACATATACTCGGAAAGCTCGCGGTTCTCTTCCGAATGCGTGGTGTAGTAGCTGTCGTGGGAAATCAGAAATCCCTCGAAATCCCGAGCATGCTCTCTGCGCATGCCTTCGATCAGCGCTTCCGGCGAGATGCCCCGATCTTCGGCGCGCAGCATGGTGCCGGTGCCGTGGGTGTCGTCCGCGCAGACGTAGATGGTCTCATTGCCGCGCATCCGTTGAAAACGCACCCAGATGTCCGTCTGTACATGCTCGAACAGGTGTCCGAGATGGATCGGCCCGGTGGTGTAGGGCAGTGCGCTGGTGACCAGAATGCGGCGGCTCATGAAATACAGTCAATCAGGTGTTCAGGAGGGCGAACTATATCGCATCCGCCCGGGCTTGCGGTTAGTCTGTAGGCCTTTTGCGGGGCGCCCCGCGGTCTCTGAGGAAGTAGAGAATGGAAAAGTTCCGGTTGAATGGCATCGCGCTGGTAGCGGTCTTGCTCCTGGCAATCACTGGTTGCGCAGTCTCCCCCGAGAAGCGCTCCGTTGGCGAGAAGGTGGACGATGTGGCGATCTCCTCTCGGATCAAGGCTGCGCTGCTCGGCGATGAAATCACCGACGGTCTCGATATCGAGATCGAAACGTTTAGAGGGGTCGTGCAGCTCAACGGTGTTGCTGATAGTGATACGGAAGTCGCTCGGGCTGGTCAGATTGCCAACGGCGTGAAGGGTGTTGTCCAGGTGTCGAACAACCTCATCGTGCGCGCGAGCCGGTCCGTGGGTGAATACGTGGATGACAGCGTGCTCAAGGCGCGTGTCAATGGGGCCCTTTTGAAAAACGCTGAAACGAGCGCTTTTCAGATTGATGTGGAAGCGAACCGTGGCACCGTGATGCTCGGAGGCTTCGTCGCCTCCGAAGCAGCAAAAGCCGCAGCCAGCGAGGTGGTGCAGCGGGTCAGCGGTGTTGTGGAGATCCGCAACAACCTGCAGGTGCGATCCTTCGACTGAAGGACGCTACCGACCCAGTGATTCCAGACGCTCAACCTCTCCGCGGTAGGGCTTGATCGCGCGGAACATCAGAAAACCGGCCATCGGCAGAATCACGGCGGCGGTGAGCACCAGCGCCTGCTGCAACTTCTGCGGGTCACCGATGATGTATTCCGAAACGAATCCGATCAGGAAGCTGCCCATGGCGCCGAAGAAGGTGAACATGAAGAGGTAAAAGGCGGTGACCTGCCCGCGCATGGAGTTGGGGGCGACCCGCTGTATGGCGGCGTTCTGCGGCACGGCGCCGGCGAGGCCAAACATGCCGGCAAACCCGAAGGCAATCATCGAGGTCCAGCCGGTGGGTGCCAGCAGTGCGGTGATGGTGGATACAGTGGTGCCGCAGAAGAATATGAAAGCGGCGCGCACGTTGGCGTCTTTGTGCCGTTTGGCAAGGAATTCGACGACCGTGCCGCCGAGCACCAGCCCGGCCAGCGAGCCGATCAGCACCGTCAGGCCGATGGCCGCGCCAATCTCGGCCTCGTCCCAGCCGAAGGTGCGGATCATGAAAGGGATGCGCCAGAACGAGAGCCCGAAGCTCTCGGTGGCGCTGAGCGCCAGCGCGCCGAACATCGGATAGTAGACTCTGCCGTTGGCGTGAATGGCCTTGGCCGCGTCGAAACCCATGAAGGTGATGACTTTGCGGCCGAAGCTGGCATCTGTGGGTGGTTGCTCGACGTCTGCAGCGGGTGCCATGCGCTTAGGCTCCTTCACGGTCAGGAAAAGCGCTGCGGCGAAGAAAGCAGGCAGGGCGATCCAGATGAGTATCCACTGCCAGGGCAGAATGCGCAGGCCGCCCACGTAGCTCGGATCCCAGTGCGAAGTCGTGACGATCAACCAGCCACCGATGACCGGCCCAAGGGTGGTGCCGCCGATGAATCCGAACTGCAGGAGCGCAAACGCCCGAGTGATGACCTGGGGGGGGAACGCATCGGCGATCAGCGAATAGGAACTCGGTGCGTGCGCGCTGCCACCTGCGGCAAGGAATACGCGACTGCCGACGAACTGTATGAAGGTCTGGGCGATGCCACCGAGCGCGGTGACCAGACCGACCACGGCAACACCGCCGGAGAGCACATATTTGCGCGGATAGATATCGGCAAGGCGGGCCAGCGGTATACCAACGAACAGATAACAGATGATGCTCGCCGGGCCTGCAAGAAAGCCGAGCTGTGCATCCGTCAGGCCAAAGTCCTGTTTGATCCGCTCGCCTAGCATGCCGAACACTACCTGGTCGAAGAACGTCACGAAGGTCGCGAAGATGATGACGAACAGTGCCCAGTAGGCGGCTGTGGTGCTCGGCCACTCTTTATCCGGCGTGTTGGCTTGATCGAGTTCCTGAGGTGTGCTCTGCACGTCCGCTTCAGGTGCGGCTGGCGGGCCCATGGCCATGTTTGTTCTCCCCCTCTCCGTGTGTACTGCTGCAGCAGCACATCCTGCTTTCTCTGGTTTGTATGCAGAGCATACAAAAAGCTGATGCTTTAAATCATCGGTTGTTTATCGCTGCTTCTTACTTGCTCGACTACCAGGCTATCCCATAGTCGTCGCCGTAGTTCGATGCACC
>JAUIKX010000178.1 GCA_030430515.1 Gammaproteobacteria bacterium
ACGTATCCACCCTATAACTCATTGAAAACTAGGCATAAAAAGGTGGGGTAGGTACTTTTCGGTACATCTTTATGAAAAACCTGGAAAAAAATATTTCTCGAAAGCTCGCCCCCACCCAGACAGCCCGAATGGTGGAAACGATCTATGGTTGCAAATGGTCACTAACGGTTTATCAGTTGCTCTCAATGGGCATTAACCGACCTGGAGAGATGGTCAGGAGCGTCGAAGGTCTGACCACGAAAGTACTGAACGACTGTCTGCGAAAAAACGTCGATTTCGGCATTCTGCGGCGCGAGGCTTTCGCTGAACTGCCGCCCAGGGTGGAGTATTCCGTTACGCCGTTCGGTCAGAAGTTCATGCGCATACTCGACGAACTTGAAGCGCTACAGCTCGAAATCGACGACAGCCAAACCGGCTAGAGCAACCCCTCACTCAATCCAGTAACGGCCGGGCTCGAAGCAGAGTCCGAACACTTTGCCGGAAAGGAGCATGTCTGCGCCCACAAGCGCGGTTGTACCCTCGACAAACGCAGCCCGGCTACTGATTCGCACAACCTGCAGTCGATGACTCAGGCCGCCAACCTCCACTTGGCCGGAAACGATGCGGCCCGCAATGGAAGCATCTCCAAAGTCGGAGCCGACTCTGACCTGGCCCTGACCCGCACGCTCATCGAAAACAAAAGTTCTAACCGAACCGGTGTCGAGCAGCGCTCGATGTGTCTGGCCATCAATCAACACATCAGCGATCACCGCGCCGTTGACGAAAGCAAAGGGCTTGGCTGAACCGGAGGCGCACTCACCGCCGAGGAACGCGACTTCCTCCTTTCGAGGACGAAACTCAACACCGCCCAGCGCGTAGATCACATCCAGGCCGAGCACGCCTTCGCGCTGAAAGCCTGCCGCACTTCTTGCAGCGATCCAGTTTGGCAGCAGGGTGTCGCCGAGTTGCAGGGGATGGGCGCGGACGAGCTCCAGCGTCATGGGCCGACCCAGATTGCTGACCCGAGTCGTTCGCAGAGGTCGGACAACGGCATCGTGCAGCAACGCCGGCAGGATCGTCGCCATGCTTCCGGTATCGATGATCATTGGCGCCTCCGCGGCGAGGCTTCTTACCTGGACGGCAACATGACCACTACTGCCTCGCAGCATGGGCAGCACGCCGTCGCCCCGTTGTTCGGGTGGGGCGACTTTATCGTAACTTGAAATCATCGCCTGGATGCTGCGGCAGGCAAGCATCTGGTCTGCAGGCCGGTGGCCGCAACGCAGCGTCTGATGCGCTTCGGCGCCCTGGCTCAGATGACGGGCCTGAAGATAATCACGAACTGCCAGGGCATCGGGAAAGGTGCCGCCGTTCAAAAACGACAGGATCGACTCCCGCGCTTCCAGCACCCGCCCGGCCTGCAACGAGCGGGGCGTAGCATCCAGAAACACCAGCCAATTCGCGGCGATGAGCGCGGCAAGAACAATCGGTGGAAGAATGCGGCGCATGGACTGCTCTGCGCTGGCAAAAAATCATTATCAATGTGCCGACTGGCTCAACGGTGAGGGCTTGTATCCGTTTTGTAAGCGGCTTTCGCCATCGACGCTTCCAGCCGATGGGAATAGAACTCCGGCCCGGGATAGCCAACGATGCGCGGAGCGAGTTCCTTTCCGTCGCGATTCAAGAACAACCACGTCGGCGTGATCATCGATTGATGTTTCTCAGCAAATGCAGACTGGCTGGTGGATCTGCCAGCGAAGTCGCGCATCATTTCCGCGTCATCCAGCATCAGCTGACGAACCAGGATGCCGGTCGGAACTTCTTCAGAGCGGAGCAGCGGCTGCAGAACCTCTGCCTCCATACGCCGGCAGTAAGGGCAGGTGCGTCTAGATACGTACAGTGCAACCGCCTGCTCCCGGTCCAGCTCGGAAAGATCCAGCGATGGCTCGAGCACCAGGTCCAGCAGGTCCTCCAGATAGAGGTCGCGAAAGAAGTGATCTGCGCCATCGATCGTGTGCAGGCGAACATTCGCGTGGGCCTCGGCAAGTGCCATTTCCTCTGCATTCCACACAGCAACCGTATCGTCTGAGCCAAGAACGATATCCATTCGATAAGACACATCCGAGAGACGCGGACGATCGGCATCAGCAACAGCATCTGCGGCACAACCCAGCGTTCTGTCGGATGGACTCACGCTCACATCTTTCATGACCTGAGGCCCCACCAGAACCAACCGACTCACGTCTGCGGGGCTCCTCGCGTTGATGTAGCGCAGAACGTAGCTGGCGCCGCGTGAATGCCCGAGCAGATTGAAGCGTTCAACACCTCGAGAGCGGAGCAGATCCAACCAGGCATCGATCTCTGCATGCAGATAGCGCTCTCCAGCAGTCCATCCTACCTCACAGCCCAGAAAACCCTCGCGATTGCTCACACCCAGACTGATGGTGGGCGCGAGGCTCGATTCACCCCGCTCCAAGAGCGCTTGCTGAAGCGCGGAAATGATCTCCATGCCGTGATGAGCGCGTGTGCCGTGAATGATCAACCAGGCAGACTCGGCACCTTCTGAGAGCTCGAGGTTAGCGTTGAGCAGCAATCCATCAAGCTCGAAGCGTATCCGCTCCGCATGCGCACCAGCGCTCAAAAGCAGGAGCAGCAGAACCAAATCCAATCTTTTCGACATAAGCTTATAAGAAATATGTTTTACAGAATATTAGAAAATGTTAATTTACTAATCCGAATTAAGGAAGGGGTCCCGCTATGACGCAGGATTACATCATCTCTTGGAAAGTCGCAGGCATCGCACTGGGCTTACTGCTAACGCTGGCAACCGCTCTGGTCAAACCGCTCGGTGTTTCTACACAGTTCGTTGTCACCGACGCCGCGGTCGCGCACAAAGTCGCCCCGGAGTTCGCAGAATCCACACCCTACCTGGCGAAGTACGGTGAAAAGGAAGACTGGGGCGTTGGCTACGGGTGGATGCTGGTGCTCGGGATGCTGGTTGGCGGCGGCATCACCGCAGCAATCTTCCGCGACAAGCAACCTGAACAGGACAAAGGCTCGATGCCGCGCATGTGGCGCGACCAGTTCGGCCCCTCGCAGCTCAAGCGAAATGCAGCAGCATTTACCGGCGGCGTACTTCTGCTGTTCGGCGCCCGCCTCGCAGGCGGCTGCACCAGCGGCCACATGATCAGCGGCATTTCTCAGCTGGCCCTCGGGTCGTTCGTCTTCGGCATCGTTACGTTTGCCGTCGCCATCATGACCGCCAAAATGCTCTACCGGGCACGATAGGGAGATTCACATGACAACACTCATCATCGGTTTTCTCATCGGCTGCGCCTTCGGCGCCATTCTCTATCTCGGCGGAGCTACCAGCTATCGCCGCATCCTCGGAACGCTGCTGCTCAAGGACATGTGGATCATCAAGCTCATGGCCACCGCCATCGGCGTCGGCACGCTGGGCGTCTATCTGCTGGATCTGGGTAACCTGGCGCATATGTCCGTGAAGCCCGCATACATCTGGGGCATTGCTCTGGGCGGCGCGATATTCGGCGTTGGCTGGGCTGTTTCAGGCTACTGCCCGGGCACCTGTGTCGTGGGCACATCGGAAGGCAAGCGGGATGCACTCTTTACCTTCGCTGGCGGCTTCGTAGGCGCACTGCTGTTTTCCATGGCCTACCCCTACTTCGAGTCGCTGATTGCAGCCGCCAATTTCGGTTCAATTACGCTGAAAGACGTCACCGGCATCAACGGCATCTACTTTGCGGTACCGATGAGTGCCGCACTGCTGGCAATCGCATTCTTCGGACTGAAGGATCGCTACAACTAGACCCCGCCACATATCCACTCCGGTCGCGCCAGGCGCAGCCGGAGTGGTAGATTCCAGGCTCTTTGCAGTCGAAGGAACCCAGAGTGACAACAAGGCAAATTCGCTCAGGCCGAAATGCTGACCTTCCTCTGCTCCAGCGAATAGAGATCAGCGCGGGACAGGCCTTTGCCGATATCGGCATGGACGAGGTCGCAGCTCACGATCCACCGACGATTGAAGCGCTGCGAAAACACCTCACCGCCGGGCAGCTATGGGTTTGCACCGACGATGCAGACACCCCGATCGCCTATATCGTAACTGACGTCGTGGACGGCAATCTGCACATCGAGCAGGTATCCGTGCATCCCGGGCATGCCGGTCTCGGCGTAGGCCATGACCTGATCGAGCATGTTACGGGATGGGCCCACTCGAAAAAACTACCCGCACTCACGCTGACCACATTCAAAGACGTGCCCTGGAACGCGCCTTACTACGAGCGTCTCGGTTTTCGCTACATGGATGACGGTGAGATCCCCAAAGGCCTCCAGAACATCCGCACGGCAGAGCGAGAGATCGGTCTCGATCAGTGGGTTCGCGTCTGCATGATCAGAATGTTGTGAGGTGAAGACCAGGGCCTTCAGGGTTTGACCAGCGTATACCCGCGGTTCACTTCATCGACGATATAGGCCACACCCGTCTGCACCACGGAGACTCCGGGCAGGAGTACCGGACGCTTGCCGGTTTTGCGCTCGATGGTGTCGAGCGTGTTACCACAGGCATAAAAACGCACGCCATGTTCAAAAAGGCTGGCAATACGCGCTTCGTTGCCGCTCTCCGCCAGCAGCATGGCCACACCCGGACCGAAAGCAACAATCTGCAGGTCGATCAGATCCTGGCCATAAAATTTCGGCAGGTTGTTGGAAATGTCGAGAACCAGCGAATGGCGCTCGGGCGCATCGCTGCTCACCTGCAGAATCACATGCTGCTCGGCGAACGGATTGTGTTCGCTCAGCGCTTCTTCCGCCTGAGCGACGCCGGTGGTGGCAACTAACAGAGCAACAAACAGATTTCTAAAGAGCTTCATACGCCATAGTCTCCCAGTCCAGGATTGCCACCCACACCTTTCAGCACCGGCTCGTTGAGCCGCTCGAGGCGAACGGTCTTTTCCGCGCGGAGATGGTCTGCGACCACATCCCAGATTGCCGGCCCAGGTGATACAGCCCCCACCGTAGCCCACCCCGCAACCTTGTACGCGCGGTTGGCGTCCAGTAGATCACCAGCGTCTGTGGTGAGGTCCGATATCCGCGAGCCCATATCTTTCGTTGGGTCGCAGGTGAACTGCAGACCACCGACCCTGACCATGTCACCGCCCTGCTGAAGGTAGGGGTCGGGGTTGAACAGATTATCGCAGACACTTTCGAGGATGAACTTGATCTCCTCGCCTTTCATGTCGCGAACGTAGGTTTCGGGGTACGTGATGGCGGTCTGATCAAGCACGCGTTCCATCGTAATTGTATCGCCCGGCAGTACGGTAGTTCCCCAGCGGAACCCGGGCGACAGACTCACCTCCGCGTCGAGCTGCGTTCGAAGCGCATCGCAGATCACCTGATCGAAGGTGCCATTGAAGTTACCCCGGCGATAGAGCAGCGATTCGGTCACCGCCAGCGGCTCGGAAAGCTTCGCTGCAAAGGGCGCGCGCACGTCGTCGATGTATGCCTGCATACCTTGATCCGCGGGCAACATGCCGGCAAAAACCGGCAGCAGCCGATAGCGGTAGCCAGAAAGACCGTTGGCGCCGAATGCCAGGTCGAGCACGCCGACAAACTTTCCGTTAGACCCGGCATTGGTCACCACCGTGGAGCCTCCCGGATTCTTGACGGTAATCGGCACGGGAACGCCGTCATGGGTATGACCGCCAAGAATGAAGTCGATTCCTGAAACGCGGCTGGCCAGCTTCAGGTCAACGTCCATGCCGTTGTGCGACAGCAGCACCACTGCATCGGGTTTTTCATTGTTACGGATCTGATCAATGAGATCCGCAAGGTCGGTCTCCTGAATGCCGAACGACCAGTTCGGAATAAAACGCTGTGGGTTGGCGATTGGCGTGTAGGGGAACGCCTGCCCCACCACCGCAACGCGCCGGCCGCCAACGTTCTTGATCACATAAGGCGGGAAGACGTGCCCCGTATCGTCGTCGTATACCTCGACCCCTTCAAACAACGCATCTTCTGTCGCCCGCACGTTCTGAGCGACAAAATCACCGTTGAACGCTTCGACGTTGGCGCGGGTTTCTGAGTCCTGATAAGTGAACTCCCAGTGCCCAGTCATCACATCCACACCGAGGCGGTTGCAGGCTTCGACCATATCCGCGCCACGGGTCCAGAGCGCCGTGCCGGAACCCTGCCAGGTATCTCCGCCATCGACCAGAAGAGACCGGTCCTCGGCATCACCGCGGAGCCGATCAACCAGCGTTTTGAGATGGGCAAAGCCTCCGACCTTGCCGTACTTTTCAGCTGCCTCCGTGAAATCCAGGTAGGTGAGTGCATGAGCCCGCATTGAATCGACCGGGTCGATCTCCTGCAGAAGATTCCTGCCAACCAGGTGCGGCCACTTCCCGGAAGCCTCACCAATACCCAGATTAACGTTCGGTTCCCTGAAATAGATTGGGGTCAGCTGAGCGTGTGTATCCGTGATGTGGAGGAGACGAACGTCGCCCGTCAGTGGAAGGTCGTAGAATCCTTCAGGACTGCCCCGCAGGCCGGTTGCACAACCAGACAGCGCTGCCGTAACAGACGCCTTGCTCAGAAGGTCAATGAACTCACGACGATTCATTGGGCAAACGGAAAGGTGCGTGCAGAAGAATCGGCTTCCGCCCTCGCCTGCTCGATGGAGGCTTCGGCCAGCGCTTTTGCTTCAGCGGCAGCGACCATAGCTGTCTCGAGATCACCCGCCGCAAGTGCCGTTTCCGCGGCCGCGATCTGACGTTTCGCCGCACGCCAGGGATGCGCCATCTCGTATGACTGCGCATACAAAGCCTGCGCCTCGGCAATGGCGGCCTGCGCTTGCGCCTGGGGCGACTGCTGCCCGGCGCATCCCGCAAGGAGCCCGATCATCAGCAGCAGAGCGTATTTCTTAAACATGACTATTTCCTTGAAGCCGGACCATTGAGCGGTAGGCCGTTGGCCATATAGGACAGGAAGTACTCCAGGTTTCGGTACGCCTCACTTTGAAGCTCAAGCGGCTCCGCACGCACTTGGCTGTTGCACTCCTGAAAACGAAAATGCAGGCTGCCCAACGCCTCCCACCACCCTACCGCTCCCTCCGGAGCGCCGGCATGGCGAGACGGGCCAGATGCGAAGAGCGCCACGCACCGCCACCGCGCCGCGCACCGCCGCGCGAAGTGCACCGCCACCGCCACGCGAAGCGCACCGCCACCGCCACCGCGAAGCGCACCGCCACCGCG
>JAUIKX010000179.1 GCA_030430515.1 Gammaproteobacteria bacterium
AGCTGCTGGACCACAGACTTCCGGAAGCGGTCGCGTATATCGAGTCGGTATGCCCGCAATCGGGCTACCTGGTGGGCGAAAGCCTGACCATTGCCGACCTGGCGGTCACCACCTGTTTTATCCAGGCGGGGTATGGTGGCTATGAAGTCGACGGCGAGCAGTATCCGAAACTACGAAGTTATCTCGATGGTGCGTATGGGTCAGAATTGGTGCAGAAGCGCAGAGAAGTCGAGGCAAACGTCATTGCGGCAATGGCCGGTGGGGCGGGATAGGTCTGCAAGTTTCAAGGTGTCCGCCTCCAAGGAGGCGGACACCTGTTCTCGCGGCTGTTAGCTCAAGCTGCAAACTTCTGCAGGTGGTAGTCGGCGTTGCCGAACTGTGCATCGATCACCAGGAGCCGCTTGAAGTAGTGGCCGATGCGCAGCTCTTCAGTCATGCCCATGCCGCCATGCAGCTGCACGGCGCTCTCGCCGACGAAGATGCTCTGCTTGCCCACCAGGTGCTTCAGCGCATGCACTGTCCGTGTCGCATCAACACCGCTTGCAGCCACTTCCATCGTGGCGCGCAGGAGCATGGATTTGCACTGCTCGTACTCCATGAACATGTCGACCATGCGGTGCTGCAGCACCTGAAAATCAGACAGCGGATGGTCGAACTGCACCCGTTCCTGGGTGTATTCGATGGTGTCTTTGTAGAGCATTTCCATGGTGCCGACCGCTTCGGCGCAATGGGCGAGAATGCCGTCGAGCACGACTTCGTGCAGAAGGCCGTGGCCCTGGTCCACGTCGCCCAGCACGTTGTCTTTGCTCACACGCACGTCTTTGAACGTGATCTCTGATGCCCGCAAGCCATCGACAGTGGGGAAGCTATCCATGCTTACCCCCTCCGCGTCGGCAGGGACGAGAAACAGAGTGATGCCGTCGGTTTCCATCTGGCCGCCGCTGGTGCGTGCGGAAACGACGATGTGTGAAGCGGTCTCGGCGTTGGCCACCATGGACTTCTGGCCATTGATGACGAAGTCGTCGCCATCGGCTTTTGCGCTCGTGATGACGTCGTTCAGGTCGAAGCGTGACTGCTCTTCTGCGTAGCCGAGCGTGAGCTGCAGGCTGCCGTCCTGCACGCCGGGGAGGATAGCGGCTCGCAGCGCATCGCTGCCGCCGCGTTTTACGGCACCGCCGCCCAGCACGATGGACGGTACGAACGGTTCGAGTACCAGCCCCTTCCCGAACTCCTCCATGATGATCATCGTGTCGACCTGATCGCCGCCGAAGCCACCGTCGGCTTCCGAAAACGGCATGCCGAACCAGCCGAGCTCCGCCATGGTCTGCCAGTGTTCTTTCTTGAAGCCACCCGGTTCGGCCGCATACTCCTGACGGCTTTCCAGATGGTAGTTGTCGCTGACAAAGCGGCTGACGCTGTCCGCTACGAGTTGCTGTTCTTCTGTGAGATCGAAATTCATTTGCCTGACCTCTTGATGCCCAAAACGTTTTTCGCGATGACGTCGCGCTGCACTTCGCTGGCGCCGCCGTAGATGGTGTAGGCGCGGCTGGCGAGATAACCGGCCGTTCCCGCTTTCGCAAATCCTGGCCCGGCGGTCTTGTCGCCCCACGCTGCCGAGTAGAGGCCGCCGGCTTCCATGGTCAGCTTGTTTGTGCGCTGCTGGATGTTGGTGCCTTTCAGTTTGAGGATGGAGGACTCCGGTCCGGGGGCTGTACCCGCGGAGGCGCTGGCGAGGCTGCGCAGTTCGGTGAACTCGGTGGCCATCAGATCGATCTCGAGTTCAGCGATCTTCTTGCGGAAGCCCGGGTCGTCCATGAGCGAACCGTTGCCGCGCTTTACGGTGCCGGCTTTCTGCTTAAGGTTTTCGAGTGCGACGATGGAGTTGGAGATGCCGGCAATACCGGTGCGCTCGTGCTGGAGCAGCCCCTTGGCTACGGCCCAGCCTTTATTCTCTTCCCCGACCCGGTTTTCCACCGGTACCTTCACGTCGGTGATGTGCACCATGTTCACCGAGTGGGCGCCGCCCAGGGTGATGATGGGTTTGACTTCCACGCCTTCCTGATTCATCGGAAACAGCAGGAATGTGATGCCTTCCTGCTTGCGGCCCGAATCGTCGGTGCGTGTGAGGCAGAAGATCCAGTCGGCTATGTGCGCCGCGGTCGTCCAGATTTTGGTGCCGTTGACGATGTAGTGCTGACCGTCATCAGTGAGCTCTGCTTTCGTCTTGAGGTTGGCGAGGTCGGAACCTGCGCCGGGCTCGGAATAGCCCTGACACCAGTTCACTTTGCGCGAGCGGATATCGGGGAGGAATCGTTCCTGTTGTTCCTTGGTGCCGTACTGCATGAGCATCGGCGCCAGCATGACGGTACCGAAAGGCATGTCCCATGGCGTGGTGCGGCTAGCGGTCTCTTTCTGCCAGATGTAGTGCTGGGTGGGGCTCCAGCCTGGGCCGCCGAACTCCTGGGGCCACTTCGGCACGTCCCATCCGCCCTTCTCACGGGCGGCTTCGAACCAGCCCATGCGCCAGGCGTTGTAGTCCTCGCCGGGCTTGTAGGCGTTGCCGTCCAGAAATTCCCGAACCTCTTTTTCGAACGCGAGGTCTTCGGTACTGAGATCGATGTCCATGGTCATCTTCCCATCGGTTAACTTGGGCCCGGAGCATAGAGCAAGCTGGAATTTGTTTCTAGAACGAAATTCTAATTAACTTGTGGAAAGATGGGTCTATGGAAAGGGCTTCAACCACCAGCCGAAAACGCAGCATTCTTGACGCTGCGCTCTCCTGCTTCAGTGAAAACGGGGTGGAAGGCACGACGATTCAGGACATCCAGCGGGCCGCTGGCTGCAGCGTCGGCAGCCTTTACCATCACTTCGGCAGCAAGGAAGGAGTGGCCGAAGCCCTCTGGCTCGATGCCATCGCTCGATTCAACGCAGCCATGTTGAGGGCCCTCGAGAAGGCGGAAAGCGGCGAGTCGGCGGTGCGCAGCGTCGTGACCACCTACTGCTCCTGGACGGCAAGGCATGCCCCGCTTGCGCGTTTTCTCCACTCACGGGACATCGAGTTTTCGCCGGCCGCCAAAGAGAGCCAGAAAGCGCTGCAGTCAGCCTATATACACCGCGTGTTCGAGATTTTCGCGCCGTTCGCGCGTGCTGGTGAGGTTGCCGAGTTGCCTCTGCATACCTACGTGCCGCTTATCAGTGGCCCCATCGAAGCTTATGTGCGCCGCTGGTTGTCCGGAGACGCGCCGAGCCCGGTCAAAGTGCAGGACATATTTGCTGAAGCTGCATGGAATGCAGTAAAAGGCCCTAGTGCCAGATAAGTCTGCAGATCAACAAAACGGGGAGAGTCACTTGGCCTACGAAACACTGACGCTGGATATCGAAGCGAACGTCGCAACCATCACCATGAACCGCCCGGACAGCGGCAATGCGCTGTCGCCCCTGGGCGCCAAGGAGTTCTGCGAGGTAGCAACCGCGCTGGAATCGAACCCGGAAGTGCGCGCAGTCGTGCTCACCGGTGCGGGGCGCATGTTCTGCGCGGGTGGTGACCTGGCCGCCATGGCACAAGCAGGTGACGATCGTCGACGCCTGCTCATGCAGATGGCCGGTGACCTGCACATGGGGCTGTCGCGTCTGTCGCGGGGCAATGCGCCGGTGATCGCTGCCGTAAACGGTACCGCAGCTGGCGCGGGCTTGAGCATGGTCATGGCCTGCGATCTGGCGGTCGCCGGGGAGTCGTGTGTGTTCACCAGTGCGTATACCGCTGCGGGTTTGTCACCGGATGGCAGTTCGACCTACTTCATGCCGCGCAAGATCGGCGACCGGCGCACCCGGGAGCTGATGCTGACCAACCGCGTGCTCAAGGGCGCAGAAGCGGTGGAGTGGGGCATCGTCAACGAGGTCGTTGAAGACGGCAAACAGTTGGAGCGGGCCATGGAGCTCGCCCGTCAGATTGCCGCTGGTCCGACGCTCGCTTTCGGTGCGGTCAAGACCCTGCTCAACGGCACCTTCGATCAGACCCTGGAATCGCAGATGGAGCTCGAGTCCCGCGCCATAGCGGATCTTTCCATGAGCGATGATGGTCGTGAAGGCATCGATGCATTCCTCAACAAGCGCAAGCCGTCTTTCAAGGGGAGCTAGCGCCTGAAGACTGAGTGAGCACCACGCCGCCGACGATGATCGCGAGACCGATCACGGTGGCGGCGCGGATCTCCTCGCCGAGCACGCCCCCGATGAGCAGGAGAGACAGAAAGGGCGCGAGGAATATCAGCTGCGAGATACGAGCGACCTGTCGGGTGCGTTTCAGGGCCTGCTGCCAGAGCAGAAACGTTACCCCCATCTCCACCACGCCCACCCAGGCGGCGTAGGCCCAGCCGTCGGACTCAATCGCAGGCAGGCCGTCCGTGCCGGCGCACCAGATCGCCAGTAGAGGCAGCGCAAAGGTAAAACTCCAGGCCATGAGGGCTGTGGGGTTTGCTTGGGTCCGCGTGTTCAGCAGCCAGTAGCCGGCCCAGAGGAGTGTGCTGCCCAGCGCCAGGGCGATACCGCTGATGCTGAGTGTGAAGCTCCCGCCTCTGTAGAGCAGAATCACCACGCCCAGGTAGGCGATGACAATTCCGGTCAGCGAACGTTTGCTCAACTTCTGACCGAGCACCGGTGCTGCGAGCAGGGCGAGCACCACCGCCCAGGTGTAGTTGAGCGGTTGGGCGATCTGCGCGGGCAGGCGGTCGTAGGCTTCGAACAGCACAAGGTAGTAGGCGAACGGATTGATCATGCCCAGAAGCGCTGCCAGGCGCAGATCGGCGCGGCTTAAAGACGTACTTGCCGACGCGAACGCAGCACCCCAGAAGATGATCAGTGAGATCGCGGTGGCGATCAGCAGAAGCTGCGGCGGTGAAAAGTGGCTGAGACCGAGTTTGAATGCGGTGGCGACGGTAGACCACAGGAGCACCGCGGAGAGCCCGTAAAACGTTGCGGTGGTCTCTTCGGACATCGGTTTCAGTCGAGACCGGCAAGCGCTCTTGCGGTGGGGGTGACTTCTTCGAGCTTGTCCAGGTGCTGTTGTGAAGTCAGGTCGCCACCCAGAGTGCGCAGACACACATAGTCCAGCCCCGTTTCACGCCAGTTGGCGACCCGGTCCTGCCATTCGTCCTCCCGCGGGCCGACGACAGCGACTCCGGCTTCGGTCTGAATGTCTTGCGGATCACGGCCAGCTTGTGCCGCTGCCGCATCGATGCGACTTCGCACGCCCGGATAGTCCTCGGGCGAGCACAGCACGAACCATCCATCGGCGTAGCGGCCGATCCGGCGCACGACCGGATCGCTCGGCACGGACGCGCCGCCGTACCAGATGGGCAGGTGCGCGCGTACTGGCCGGGGACAGATGCCGAGGTTGTCGATGCGATGCCAGCGGCCGGTGAAGTCCACCGTATCCTGCGTCAGGAGCTGCCGCAGCAGATCCAGCTGCTCGTCGCAGCGCGCGCCGCGGGTATGAAAGTCTTCGCCGAGCGCTTCGAACTGTTCCGGGCTGCTGCCGATTCCGACGCCAAGCCTTGCCCGACCGTTCGACAGCACGTCGAGCTGGGCGATCTGCTTGGCGAAGTGTGCGGTCTGGCGCATGGGCAGCACGATCACGGAGGGACAGAGCTCGATGCGCTTCGTATAGGCCGCCAGCCAGGCGAACAGCATCATCGGTTCGTGCAGATGCCCGCCGTTGGGGCGGATGATCATGTCGGGCACTCTGAGATGGGCGTAGCCGAGGTCGTCGGCAAGCTCCGCAAAAGCGCGAATGGCGCCGAGATCGTCTTTCATCTCCCGGACGGGCAGAGATACACCGAGCTTCATGGGTTGGCCTTCCTGCATGTCGAGCAGGAAGTGTATTACCTCTGTGCGAAAAGCACCCGCTCTGCGCTGATCACCATCGCGCCGCACAGCAGCATGCCGCCGACCATGGCGGTGAGCATGATGGCGCTGACCGGAAGGGCGCTGCTTAAGCTGCGCAGCTCGAACATGGCGATGTCGGAGAGGCAGTAACCCAGAGGCATGGCGAAGGCCGCAAGCACGCAGCAACGGCCGCCGCGAGCGGCGCCGTCCCGCCAGGGCACGGCTGCCAGCATGCCGATGAGTCCGCCGGCAAACATGCCGAGGTGGCTGAGTGGCAGCATGTTGAACTTGGCGATGACGGCCTGCAGACCGTTGAAGGTCGTGGTTTCGCACCAGGAGGACAGAATCGCGAGGCCGAAGGGGCCGAGTTCGGCCTGCAGTCCGCAAAGCCAGCCGGCGACAGCCCCCACGGTCATCCAGCCAACCATTCGGGCGGCGGGCTTCGGCTGGTTCGCCATGAGAAGCGGCAATGCGGCTGCGCACAGGGTGAGCCCGACCATGGCGCCCAGAGACGCATCGAAGCCCAGCTGAACGGTCAGCCAGGCGGCAGTCAGGATCAGCGTTGCAGCGCTGACGATGGCATGGAACACGATCTGATCACGTAGAACTCTTAGACTCGAAAAGCTTAATCGCGGATACCTGTTGGACCTATCCGTGATTCCCGCGGTCTGGTGCTCAAAGCGAAAAGGCGCGATCCGCGAAATCAGGGCAGGCCGTCACCGGGTCTGGAGACTGCACGTCGCGTCGGCTGTCGACGACCCAGCAGTCCTCGAAGATCGAGCAGTAGCAGTAGGTGATGGCGCTCTCAGGGTGGGTGACCAGTTCTGCCAGCTTGCGGGCGAGCGCGGGATCGCTGGTCGCAAGAACCTCGACCGCCTGTCCGGGGCTCAGCACCCGGTTGGTGATGAAATTGCGGGCGATCGGCGCATCTGCGGCACCGGCGGTTTCCAGCAACCCATCGACGTTGCGCACCGTACGTCCGGCAAGATCGATGCGAATGTGCCGCATTCGGGCCGGCCCGACACCCACGTTGGCGATCTGCATCTTGAAGCCTGCCCGGTCACCGGTGTCGTAGTCGTCGATGGAGAACTGGGCGAACGGCCAGACCGAGGCCGCTGTCTGCTGGCGCACAGCCGCAGATTCGCCGAGCGCTGCGTACAGCGCGATCACTGCAACGACCACACCCACCACAGACAGAACGGTCTGCAGCACGGCCATGCGCAGAAACGCTTTGCGCGTGTCGGTCAGATCCTGATGCTTGAGATCCCCGGTGGCGTCTTCTTCGGGCGGTAACGGTGCTTCGCTCATGGATGGACGTGAGTTGCAATGGCGCTCTATCAGGG
>JAUIKX010000180.1 GCA_030430515.1 Gammaproteobacteria bacterium
TCTGCGCTGTTGGGTGCGCTGCTGCTGGATGGCGATCAGGGGCCGGTACGACGGAAACTTCAGGCGCTCGAGATCGACAACCGCGTACCGAACCTTACGTTTCCAGACGCTCGTTCAAGCCCTGAAAAACCTCAATCTGCGCCACCGCCTAGTCTGCGGATGCTCGACCCCGGAGTCGCCGAAGCGTTCCAGACCGCGGTGGCAACGGAAGACTTTGAAGTGGCGTACGAGTTGTTTCAAGCGCATGCGGATCAACTTCGCGAATCAGTTGGTGAAGCGCCGGCTGTGCCACTTGATGATGCGCTTCACGCGTTGGCGTCTGCGTTTAACGATGCGGCAAGGCGCGAAGAGCAGCGAGATCTGCGCCGTGCGGTGCTGTTGTTGCGACGCTCTCTAGAGGTCGTACCGCAACAACCTGGCGTAAGAACCAATCTCACCAGAGTTCAATCGATGCTCGATAATCTGCAACGCATTCGCGCTTACACGTCAGAGAAGACGCCGTGAGCGCTCAGTCCTGCGAGGCGTTCAACGCCTCGAGTTTGGCCTGCAGTTCCTCTGCGCGCGCTTTGTACAGGCTGGCATTGGTGTGTCCCGGGTCGATGGCAAGCACGGCGTCGGCGTGGCTGATGGTGGCAGCCAGATCCTGTCTAGAGAAAGCGGAGACCGCGGCTTGGTAGTGCTCGTCGATCGTCTGTTGGGCGAGCTTGCTCGCGACGTCTTCGGCTTGTTCTGTCTCAGCCGCCGATGTGGCATTTGTTTCCGCTTCGGCTTCTCGTGCCTGCTCTGGTTGCGGCGTTCTGGCGCTGCTTTCCTCAGATCGTGGGGGCGGCACATTCGTGTCGTTGGAAGCGGTCTGCTCTGCTTTTTCGGCACGAGCAGCCAGAGCGGACTCGGTTGCCGGAATCAGCAGCGTCTGACCGGCCGCCACACGGGACGGCACGGCAACGCCGTTGTACCGAGCAAGCGCATAAAAGGAAAGCGCGTCTCCCAAATACTCTTTAGCCAGATGCGACAGCGACTGTCCTTTTGCCAGGGTCACTTGAAAATTCTCATTCGGAAAATAAGCGTCTATAGGAGCGGTGATTTGTGCTCTCAGCCGGTCTGCGACCTGGCTGCTCGGCACCTCTTTCCGGTATGCGTCAAGGGCAGCGAGCGCCCCGGTCTGGTCGCCTTCCTGAAGCCGGGCAATCGCCATTTTCAGCTGCTCGGCGGGTGCGACGCGGGTAACGTTTTCTTCCGCTTCAACGGCCATCTGGTCTGTGATGGTCGGCTCTGGGGAGGCGGGCTCGGGCGTGGACTGACAACCCCAGGCGAAGACGCCCGCCAGCGAGACGATGGCTGCGCGCCGCAGCAGATATCGATCCTTCATCCTGATTCACCCCTGATTAGAGCAATCAGTTTCCAGAGATTTGCGCAAGGCTGCAAGCGACGAATTCATGACGCTGTCAGTGTATCTGTCGCCTTGTCAGAACGGCCGCGATTCGCAATCAGGGAGCCGGCATGTTGAGTCTGCCAGCGAGCGGCAGCGCCACGGTGCAGGGCGATCGCGAGCTGAATGAAGATTTCATGCTCGTCGACCCGTCTCTCGGTTTGTACATCGTCGCTGACGGTGTTGGCGGAGAACAGGCCGGTCAGGTCGCCAGTCGGCTGGCCTGCGAAACCATTCGCACGAGCCTGCAGTCCGGTTTCGATCTGCAGGATGCCACTCGTCGTGCGCATCAGGCTGTGATGCTGCTTGCACAGCGGCGAGGCTGGCGACGCATGGCCTCGACGGTGGCGGCTCTGCGGTTCCAGCAGAACCACTATGAAATTGCCTGGGTTGGCGACAGCCGCGTCTACCTCTGGGACGGTGAGCTGAAGCTGCTCACGAAAGATCACTCCTATGTGCAGAATCTGGTCGACGCCAGAAAGCTCGAGTTCTCCCAGGGCGAGGCTCACCCCGAGGGTCATCTCATTACCCGTGCGCTCGGTATGCCAGAAAACAGGCTGCGCATCGGCTGCAACCGGGGTGCGCTGGGCGACGGTTGCAGGCTGCTCATCTGCAGTGACGGCATCAGCGGCCAGCTGCCGCCGGAGCGGCTGCTCGAATTACTCGCAGATGATCAGGAGCCGCAGGCGCTGGCCGATCGGCTCACTCGGGAAGCGCTCGATGCCGGCGGTAGCGACAATGCGACCTGCATAGTGCTTGAGGGTAGTGGTGAGGCTGAGGTGCACGGGGATGTGGAGCCAATGATCTACCAACGTTTCGATGGCGTGGCCTGGAGTGACGGTGTAGCGAATGTGACGAATGCGCTCGATGACACCCAGAGACTCACGGCTCCAGCGCTGCGATCCGACGATCTGCTCGGGACGCTATGCGATAGCTGGCCGCTCTGGCTGCTTGGCGGGCTGCTGGTGTTCGGCGTGATTGTGCTGGTTGTTCAGGGGGGGTGGTAAGAAACGGATGCCCGCCACGAGGGGTGTGGCGGGCTAGCCTTCATCGGTAGCGATTAGCTGCGCAGGAAGCTGATGAAGTTGTTGTGCTGTGCATCGAAGCTGCGGCTCCGATTGATCCAGCTGTTCTGCAGAGACCAGCCGAAGGGATTGTAGAAGGGGTTGAAGACGTTGTAGTAAAACCATCCCCCGCGAGCTGAGGCCATCTCTTCGCTGCTGAGTGCTTTCACATCGTCCAGTTCGTTCAGTTTGATTCGCGCCATTTTTCTTTCCTCATTCTTGCTTTAGCGTTCGACCAGCGGGCTCTACAAGTGCCCGCCGTTGTGGGTATGTGTTATCAGCTGCGCAGAAAGCTGATGAAGTTGTTGTGCTGCGCATCGAAGCTGCGGCTTCGATTGATCCAGCTGTTCTGGAGAGACCAGCCGAAGGGGTTGTAGAAGCGGTTGAAGACGTTGTAGTAGAACCATCCTCCCCGAGTTTCGGCCATTTCTGCCGTGGTGATTTCGCGTACTTCTTTGATTTCGTTGAGCGTGATGTGAGTCATTTCCGGGCTCCTGGTCTTTGTTTCTGAGTTAACCGCTTTGGGTTGATTGGAGTATTGCAGGTGGCGTGCCAACCACCGGCTCATGTACCCGTAGAGCCTCTCAACACATTGAAAATATTGATAAATATATTTTTCCCGGTCTCCGTTTCCGATGGCCGAGCGAGGAACGAACTCAGGTTGTGTTGTCTGAAAGAGAACACGATCGGCTCAAGTGTTTGCTTCGGAGAAACAAATAATTTTTGGCGGCTGATGTGAACCTGATTGCTCTCGTTTTGCGCTTTGAGGGATTAGAAACCTTTTGTGTCGGAGCAAGCGGGAGTCGTCATGTTGAAGTCATCACTTTCGCCTCGAAGATTCGTTGGCGTAATTTCCTGCGCCTTATTGGCCAGCCTGTCCTCAGGCTGTGGTTCTATCGCCACCGACGACTATGAACGACCAGCGGTTGCAACCCCGGCCCGCTTCAAATCTGCCGACGTGCCAGCTGAGCTGGCGATTCTGCCCGATTGGTGGCGCGGGTTTCAGGACCCATATCTCGACAAGCTGATCGAACGTAGTGTCGCCGGCAATCTCGACCTTGAGATTGCGGTCGCGCGGGTTGAGGAAGCTGGCGCGGCCATCGGACAGGCGCAAGCCAACCGACAGCCCCGGCTCACCGGTGGGCTCAGCGCCACCCGTCGTGGCAGCCGCAATCCTTTCACCGACGACTTCGAAACCGACGACGACTACTCCGGCGATTCTCAACTTGCCTGGGAGATCGACACCTGGGGAAAGCTGAAGAAAGGCGTCAACGCGCGAAAGGCCGGGTACAGAGCCAGTGAAGCCGATTGGCGAGCGGCCTATCTGCGAACGGTGTCGCAGGTTGCCTCAGCCTATTTCCTCGTCAGGCAGTTCGATGAGCAGTCGCTCATTCAGCAGAGCGCGCTCGATGCGGCTCAGTCGATCCTCAACATCTACAGGCATCAGCTCCGCGAGGGCCTCGTTGCCAATACCGAGGTACTTCGGCAAGAGGCAGAGGTCAACAACATCCGGCGCGGGCTGCTCGATCTTCAGCGTCAGCGCGACATTGGCGAGCTGGCGCTCGCGACGCTTCTGGGGGTTCCGGCAAACGACCTCGATGTGCCTTCCGCTTCGCTCACTTCAACGGTCAAGGAGCTGCCGATACCCGGCGGTTTGCCCGCCGACCTGCTCAAGCGTCGCCCCGACATTGTTGCGGCTGAGTATCGAGTGCTCGAGGCCTATGAGCTCGTGGGGCAGGCGCAGCTTGCCAGACTGCCGTCGATCAGCCTCACAGGAAATACCGGCGGTGGCGGCACACTCGCCAGCGCGTCGCTGTCGTCGTTCATCAAGTCGTTCACGTTCGGCATCGGTCCGACTGTGAACTTTCCCATCTTTGATCCCAACGTCGGTACACGTATCGAAGCGCGCAGGGCGGGTGCGAAGACCCGTGAAGCGGAATACCGCCGGACCGTGCTGCTGGCCTTTGAAGAGGTCGAGCGGGCGCTGATCAACATCGATAGCCGGCGCGCTCAGAAAGCTGAGATCAGCCGCGAAGTCGCCAATCTGCGCACGGTTGCAAAGCAAACCAAAGCGCAACTTCGCGCGGGGCTCGTCTCGCAACTCGAGGTGCTCGAATCTGAGCGGCGTTTGCTGCGCACGAACCAGGCGTTGCTCGACGTACATCAGAACATCCTGGCAGACACGGTGACGCTCTACAAAGCCATGGGCGGTGGCTGGGATGAACAGACCATCTCGGCACAGAACCTCTGATTGGAGATTGGAATGGAAGCCTTGCAGCCACAGTTTGCAGAAGACCGCACACCGATCCTGCTCAATCGGTCGTTGACGGCGATCGGCTGTGACGAGCCGCCGTTTGCAGGCTACCCGGAAACGCTCCGGGCGGAGTTGAGTGAGCGCCACGCCCGTATCATTCGGGAGAATGGCGGCCTGTATCTCGTTGCGCTGGATGGCATGGAGCAGATTCGCATCAATGATACCGCGCTGAGCGATGGGGCGGCACCGCTTGCGTTGGGTGATGTGGTGCGGCTTGGCGAACGGCTCGTTTACGCGGTCGGCACGGTGGCCGACGAAGCAGCCACGACGCGAATCATCGAGCCCCGAGCAGGCAGAATGAAGCTGCTCCTGCTGCCCAAATCAGACCAGGGTCCGGCTGCACCCATCGCCGTAAGTGAGTTTCCTTTTCTCGTCGCCAAGAGCGACGGGCACTTCGCGAGCTACGAGGAAGAGTGCGAGCATGCGTTCGGCTTTCTGTCACGCAGGCACGCTCACGTTTTCAGACTCGGTGATGCGTTGTATGTGGAAGACCTCGGCAGCACCAACGGCACCCGGGTGAATGGCGAGATGATCGGTAAGACCGCGGTTCGCCTGACCAGTGGAGATGAGGTGGTCTTCGGTCATCCGTCTTTCACGTTTGAGGTGGCGCTCATCGAAGAAGATGACACCGTGGCCCAGGAAGACCCGGAAGGTACGGTGCTGATCACTTCCGCGGGATCGTTTCTCGATATTTACTGCGATTCCGGCGCAGATGAGGCGGACGACTGCGTGCCGCTCAAGAGTGACGATCGAAATAGTGGCGCACAGAGCCTGCTCGACCGTCTTCGACTCGCGTGGTTCGACCTGCCGATCAGCAGCGCCACGCGCACCTGGGTGACCTGCGCGGTCGTTGCGCTGGCGGTTGTGGCTTTCGTCGGCGTCCTGCTTGTTGACGACCGGCTTGAAGAAGCTGGTGAATCGATCGCCGACGGAGAGCACGAAGAAGCGCTCATGACCGCGGCCGATTACCTGCGCGATCATCCCGATGACGATCAGGGGCGACGGCTGCTCGGCGAAAGCTTCGAGCATCTCGTTGTACCTCGGTGGACCGAGCGGATGCTGATCGCCAACCCCACCGAGGCGCAGAGTGTCGTTGATGAGGCGTTGCGTATAGCGCCGATGCATGCCGAGCACGAGCTGCCGCGACTCCTCAAATGGGTTGGTTCGCTTTATGAAATAGCCGGTGGTGATAAGCAGTTCGGCGCTGTGAGCGTCGCTTATGCGAATGACAGCGTGCAAAACGTGCTGAACAACTGGGACGCGAACGTCGATCGTTACACTCGGTTGCTGCGTCGTCTTGCAGATGCACACGCTGACTTCGCCGAGCTTCGTGCCGATACGCTCAGCCGGCTGCGCACTTTACAGGCCGATTCTTCCAGGCAGCTCGAAGCGGTGCGCGAGCTGCAGGCGCGATTGGACACCGATCTTCAGAGCGGCCGCTATGCGAATGCCGTGACGTTGCTCGAACGCTTCCGAGAGGATCATCCCGCGGTGCTCGATGCGGTGCTTCTTCAGGAAGAGCTCGAGCGATTCGTATCGCTTGCTGAGGCTCTTGCCGCAGGTGATCTGAACGCGTATCTCGATGCCAGCGAAGCGGTCAGTTTTACCACCTTGCCGTTTGCCTCCCGCGCCGACGGGTTGCTGGAGGATCGTGAGGCAGCGCTTTCGAGCCGACAGTTGCTGGTGCGTGCTGGGGAGACCTGGGCACGCGGGGAGTTGGCGCAGGCGGTACAGATGTTGGGCGAACCGCCGGCATCGTCGTCACGCTGGCAGAAGGTCGTCGAAGAACGACGGGTGCGATATGCCGACCTGCTCACGCGGTTCAATACGCTGCTCGATGTGGTGCAGACACCCGAGTACCCGGGCCGGCTCATCGCGTTCTTCGGCGATCTGAATTCGGTCACCGATCAATTCATGTTCTCGGCGCTCGAAGAAGACTTCTGGAGCCAGAAAGCCAGGGCATTGGAAGAGGCCCACGCTCTGTCTGATGAAGCGGCGGGCTGGTGGGCAGACTATCAGGACGCCGCCGACGGCATTGGTGGAGGCCTCCGGCTGGAACGAGAAGTTTCAGATGCATACCGTCAACAGGCGGGTTTTCTGATGTCGGCAAGCACGGCAATGAACCGATCGCTTCGTCTTTACCGCCTACTGGAAGAGGAAGTACCGGAAGAGGCTGCCCGCTTGGCCGATCAGATTGCCCTCGAAACACGCCGACAGCGCAACGCCATCGACGCATTGCGAACCCTGCTCGACAGCGACGTGGTCAGTGAGAAGCTGAGCCTGCTGCCTGAGGTCGCGTCATGAGGATGCCCGCCGATCATGCGCTCGAAGATCACGCGTTCGAAGGGATGAGCGTG
>JAUIKX010000181.1 GCA_030430515.1 Gammaproteobacteria bacterium
TGCGGCTCGCCTTCCCTCACCACGAACGTGCCGCCAACCAGAACATGCCGGATGCCGTGTGAACGCCGTGCCGGCAGCGTGTATGTGGCCTGGTCGAGCACGGTATCCGCATCGAAGATGGTGATGTCCGCATCGCTGCCTTCCTGCAACCGACCCTTGCGGCGCATAGCCGGCGCGAAGGATTCCAGACGGCGTGCAGGGTCGAGCGTCATCTTCCTCAAGGCAGCCATCAGGCTGAGCGCGCCTTTCTCCCGAACGTAGTGGCCGAGCACGCGAGCGTAGGTGCCGGCACTGCGCGGATGCGAAAAGCCGCCCACATACGGCACGCTGTCGCTGGCCACCATGATGTCCGGCTGCGCGACGATCCACGTGTTTGTGTCTTCGTTACGGCCGTGAATGATCACCCATCCGCCCTGCGCGCGATATTCTTCGAAGGTTTCTTTCGTCAGCCGCTCACCGGTCTCGGTCCACTGCAGCTGCGCGTAGTCGCCCTGGTAGTTTTCAAAGAGCGCGCTTTCGAGGCGGGTGGAACCGGCCGTATATGGATAGCTTTCCGTAGTGATGTCGAGCCCCTGCTCGCGCATGCCACGAATCATCTTCATAGCGTCGTAGACGGATTCATCGAGGCTGGAGTTGATGTGCACCACATGCAGCGATGCACCCGTTGCCGCCGCATCCGCCAGCACCTCCTGCAGCGGCGCAAGCAGGTCTCCCCCCATATACCGGGCCTGCCGGATGTGGGTGTAAACCGGGACCTCGTAGCGCGCTGCCAACTCAAAAAGCGCGAGTATTTCTGCATGATCAGCGCCCGGCATGTAGGTAATGCCGGAACCGATACCGAGCCCGCCATCCAGAAGCCCCTGCTCGATACCCGCAAGCATCTGCTGCAGAGAAGCACCCTCCAGATGCGCCTTCGCGTAGCTGTCGCCGGCATCAGCCTGCAGCTCGCGCTGCACGTAGACCGGATTGCCAACACTGAGTCCTGTCGTCTGCTGAATGCGACCCGCAAGATGACCGGAAGCGGCGCCATAGTGGGTGACGGATTTGCCCTTCTGAGCTTCGAGCCATTGCCCTACCGGCAGCACACCCTGTTCGAGCTCCAGCGCCGTCGTCACCCCATCAGCAGCCTGGAAAGCATTGCTGAGCGGATCCTGGCTATGGGCGTGGAGATCGATGAATCCAGGCGCAACCACGAGCCCTTCAGCGTTCACCTCATCCCGGCCCGCGAGCGGCGTCTCGCTCAACGTCACCACGCGTCCGTCGTTGATGCCAACGTGTCGTACGGCGTCCAAACCGGGGTCCATGACCCGGCCGCCGGCGATCACCAGATCGTAGTCGGCTGCAGCCGCCAGACCGCAAAGAAACGGCAACATAAAGTACAGACTGCGGATCATGATTCTTCTCCCCTGAAAGGCTGATAGTCTATCGAAAAGCATCAGGGGTTATCTGACCATGAGCAAATCCACCGGTGGCTGCCTGTGCGGCAACGTTCGATACGCGTTTGATCACGATCCGGAGTTCGTCGGCCACTGCTACTGCCGAGACTGCCAGCTCGCGACCGGCAGCGCCTTCACGACCATTCTCGCCGTGCCAAACGAGAAACTTCAGATTGACGGTGAGGTCAGAGCCTTTACGGTGAAAGCCGCCAGTGATCGGGAAGTCACCAGGCTGTTCTGTCCGAACTGCGGAACCCCCTTGTTCACCCGCGCTGAGATGAACCCATCGCAGACTTTCGTGAAGTGCACGACCCTGGATGAACCTGCTGCGTTCACACCGACCATGACCTGTTGGACGTCCGGAGCACAGCCCTGGGCGCCCCTGCCAGAGAACACAGTGAACTTCGAGGCCAATCCCGGCTGAGGTGCTGATTCACAACGCAGAGCTGGATGGATGCGATGGCGTGGACGTGCGCGTTCGCGACGGTGGGATTGTCGCTGTCGGCAAGCTTTCGCCAGGTATCAGGGAGACAGTCGTCGACGCAGCAGGCGGCCTGCTGATCCCGGGGCTCCACGACCACCACATGCACCTGTTTGCATTCGCGGCGGCCCGCGCATCTGTAGGCTGCGGCCCGCCGCAGGTGAATGGTGAATCTGAGCTGATTGAAGCGTTGAACTCAGACGACCGCTCGGACTGGCTGCGGGGCATGGGTTACCACGATAGCGTCGCTGGAGAAATCGACCGGCACTGGCTCGATGCCAACGGGCCGAAGAGGCCGGTTCGCATACAGCATCGCAGCGGCAGGCTCTGGATTCTCAACAGCGCCGCCATGAGCGCATTGTCATTGAACGAACCCGCCGATGGCCGCCTCTTCGATCAGGACGAACTGCTGCATGGACATACAACACCTCCTGACATCGCTGCCGCCAGCAAAGCGTTGATCAGCTTCGGAGTGACCGGACTGACCGACATGACCCCAGACAACGGCTGGGAAACAGCACAACAGTTCCAGGATCTGCGGAAATCAGGTGCGCTGCTACAGCACGTTACGCTCGCTGGAAGGCTCGAGACACCGATCCAGATTCGCAAGTTCCACCTTCACGAACACGACCTCCCCCCCTTTGATGTTTACTGCAACGCCATACGGGCGAGCCACTCGCAGGGCGTACCGGTTGCAGTTCACTGCGTGACCGAAGTCGAACTCGTGTTCACCCTTTCGGCCCTGGAGGAGTGCGGCACCGTAGAGGGTGATCGCATCGAGCACGCATCGGTCACTCCGGAAACGCTGCTCGACACAATCAAAAAGCTTGGCGTCACGGTGGTGACGCAGCCGAACTTTGTGACGGAGCGAGGCGACCAGTATCTGGAGGAAGTTCCAGCCTCACAGCATGAAAGTCTCTACCGGCTGAATTCGTTCAAAGACCACAACATTCCTCTCGCTGGTGGAACGGATGCACCTTTTGGCGACGCAAACCCATGGGGCGCCATGGCTGCGGCCGTCAGTCGTACGACGAACAAAGGCGCATGTCTGAACCCGAGCGAATGCCTAACTGCTGAGCAGGCTTTGGAACTGTTCGTCGGCGCTCCCGGGGAGCCGGCAAGGCCAAGGCGGATTGCACCAGGACAACCTGCAGACCTCTGCCTGCTGACCCGGCCCTGGTCTGGGCTCAAGCCCAATCTTGCACAATCTGAAGTGCGGGCTACCTGGGTAGACGGCTCGCTGGCCTATCAATCTGGCTGATGCTCAACGCGAGCAGCACCTGCGCGGCATAGTAGAGAGGCAACCCCCACATACCGTGGAAAAAATCGGTGTCGAGAAACTGGCCCATCGCTACTGACAGATCAGACACAAAGAACAGAACTGCACCACCCACCACCAACCCGGTCGCGCCTCTCGCCGTAGCGCCCGCAGCCAGCGCGACCATGATGCTGATCACTGCAGCATAGGCGAATACGGGTATGACCATGTCCGCACTGATACCCGGACGCAGCCACTGCACGACAGAAAGTGCGAATGCTATGACAGGCAAAAACGCTAACGCGCTGACACGCCAGCGCACCCCGAGATGCATGAACGCCGCCCAGTAACATAGATGGGCAATCAGGAAAGCGACAAGTCCGCCAAGAAAGCTCACCTCGCTGCTTCCCAGAAGGAATGCATCACCCAACCAGGAAAAGCTCAGCCCCAGTAAAACGATCTGCCCATATCGGCTCTGCCTGGCACCAGAGGCTAACGCCAGCCCCAGAAATGCGGATGACGCGAACATTTTCATCACTGCAGGGATCCACCAGCGCTCCGCATCGTGCGAGAGCAACAGACCAACGCAACCGATCACCACGGCAACGAGCGCCGGAAGCTTTATCCCAGCCAAGCGTGCACCGCGCCCATCGCCGTGTAAAAAAGCAGCCAGTAACCGGCGTCGATGAAGAAAAGCGCCTTACCCTTCTGGGAAAATAAGTAGTTGGTACCAATGGCTGGGATAATGAAACCCGCAGCGACACCCGTTGCGGTCAACACCTTCGCAGCGACCGAAAGCTCCTGAGCGTAGGTGGCGTAGGTATGCGCGAGCACCCACGAAGCGAGCAGACTGAACGCAAAGGCGCCGCCATAGATCAGCGGCATGTTTCCTGACTGCACTTCTTCTTCCGTCAGCCCTGCCGCGCCCATCCAGCGCTTTCCCATAATCGGGCCGTACCAAATACCACCAACAACAAAACCCATCACCGCCGCGCCAATCACACCCATCCAGTTCACGTCGAAAAGATTCATGATCCATCTCCCTCCCGCAGGTAACGCAATCATCGCCGTCTGGACATCCCGGAACAACCGTGTCTAACTCTGCCAAAGGCAGGGAGATTGAGACATGCAGAACTGGCGTGACCGCCTGGGCAGCAAGCTGGTGCCCATGGACACCGCTCTGAGCAACGTGAAGAGCGGTGACCGGGTGAACGCATCGCCGTACACATCGAGCCCGGTAACCCTGTGCGAAGGCCTGAAACAATATGCCCTGAAAGCCGGCCTCAAAGACATTCAGGTGGACCATCTCGCATCTCTGGCCTGCTGGACGGAGCCGGAACTAAAAGGTGTCATTCGTCTCAGAGACAACTACGCCACTCCACCCAACCGCGCCGCCATGCATGCCGGTGAGGCCGACTACCTGCCAATCGGCCTGTGGCGCAGCCATGAACTGCCGGCCGGTACCGAACAGAACCCGGACGTTTTTCTGGTTCCGGTCTCTCCACCAGACGAGAACGGCTACTGCAGCTTCGGCCCAGGCGTGTGGATGTCGCCCACATGCGTGCAGCGTGCAAAGCTGGTGATCGCCGAAGTGCAGGAGGATTTCATCCGCACAGGTGGTGAAAACTATGTGCACATGGATCAGATCGATCTCTTCGTAGAAGGAAAGCCTTCGGCGGCCGCCAGCTCCGGCGCCCCGGAACCCTCTGAAGACGAAGTGGCGCAAGTTTCTGCCATCTGCACCATCGTTGCCGCAGACCTGATCAACGACGGCGACACGCTGCAGATGGGTGTCGGCACAGTATCCGCATCGCTGGGCCACTTTCTGGATTTCCGCAACGACCTCGGCGTGCAGACAGAACTCATCACCGGCGGCATCGCAGAACTCGTCCAGCGCGGCAACATCACCGGCATGAACAAGTCAATCCACAGAGGCAAAGTGGTCGGCAGCGCCCTGGTGGCCATGCCAAGGGAAGAGCTGGAACTGATCAACAACAACCCCGCCTTCGAACTCTACGATTTCGGCTACACCGACGATTTGCGCCGACTCATCCAGATCGACAACTTTGTCACGGTGAACAACGCCCTGGCGGTAGACCTCACAGGCCAGGTTGCTGCCGAAGCCTTCGACCACCGCCCCTATACGGGGGTGGGTGGCCAGACCGTCTTCATGCTGGCAGGCGCATACTCTCCGAACGGAAAGTCCATCTCGGTTGTGCCGTCGAGCACAGTACCTGCGGATGGCGGACAACGCTTTACGCGAATCGTTCCGTACCACGCTTCTGCAACGCCCATAACCGTTCCAAGAACCTATGTCGACTACGTTGTAACCGAGTTCGGCGCCGCCGAACTCCGAGGAAAAAGCACCGCGGAGCGTGCACGCGCGATGATCGAAATTGCACACCCCGATTTCCGCGACATGCTGATGGACGAAGCGAGGCGATACTACGGGGTTTAAGCCAGGAAGAGACCTCTAGCGCTCGGCTACTTCACCGAGCTGCATATGTTCTCCGCGATTTGGGATCTCCGCGACTTGGACACACACGCTACCAAGGAGGCCAACACATATTCCGGATCACAAAAAGCCTACCGAGCGCGAAGCGGTTATCTCACATCACTCTGCTCGAAACATCGTAGAGACTGACCTCCTCACGCAGCAGAATCTCAGAATGACCAGACCGAGATCGCACTACGTCGATTCGACTCGAGCAGGCTTTTATCATGTGACCTCTCGGTGCGTTCGGCGCGCATGGCTCATGGGAGATGACCCACTCACCGGGAATAACTACGACCATCGCAAAGCGCTGCTTCTCAACCGACTGAAGCACCTCTCGCGTTACTTCGCCATCGAAGTCATGGGCTATGCAATCATGAGCAACCACTTTCACCTGGTTGTAAAGTATGATCCCGTGCTTGCCGACTCTTGGTCGGATGAAGAGGTAGCTGAACGTTGGTGCGCGGCATTCAGCCGCAGAGCCCTGAATCGAGATGACCCTGGGCGCATCACAACAGCAGATTTCAGCCAAGCTGACGCCACCAGGTATCAGAATCTACTTCTGGATGCAGACCGCCTCCAACGCTGCCGGTCTGCACTGGGCTCGTTATCGCGATTCATGCAACACCTAAAACAACCGTTTGCTGTATGGGTCAATCGCGAAGATGGTTGTCGCGGACATGTGTTCGAGTCGCGCTTCTATTCAGGAGAACTGGCAACTGAAGAAGACCTGCTGGCCTGTATGGCTTACGTCGACTTGAACCCAGTTGAAGCGGGAATCGCCAAGTCTATTCGGGCAGCCGAGCATACTGCATTGCATGAGCGCTTGTTCAGCTCACGATTCTGCAAGGAGCAACTCGAAGAATATCTGGCACCACTATGGGAGGAGCCTGGGGAAAGCGAGCAACCTGCTACTACTGAAAATATGCCAACTAAAGTGCGAAGCTGCACATTAATTGAGTATGCAAGACAACTGGCCCTCGCAGCTGTCTATTTCACGAATCCAGATGCGCAATATCCCAGCGGAGTCTCCATCTGGATGGCTCGCCTGCTGAAGCGAAAGCGTCAACGAGAAGGCCCTCCAGCTCCAGCTTTCTACGACTACACTTGTTGAGCGACGAAACACAGCGCAGAGAAAAGTCCGAGCACCATTCCTGCGCGACCACTTCCAGCTAGTCGCCTCAGCACGGCTCACAAAACCTAACTCGCTTCCAGAATCGCAGATCAGCACGAAAACGCCGCCCTCTGAACGAACACCAAGCCCCCCCCAAGCCCGAAGGCCACAAAAAATCAGTCTCAGAGCAAAGGATGGGTGTTGGCTGACTCGTTGGGGCGTGTGTCCCCGCAAAAAAAAGGGCGGCCTAAGCCGCCCTTTCGAACCACGACTGATTCTTACTACAGCGTAAAGCGATACTGCAGCGTAATCGTGCGGCCAAGCTGGGTGTTGATGCCCTGGTCCAGGTTGTTGGGGTTCGTGCCATCGGCAGCGATAC